>JAQBPF010000426.1 GCA_028287665.1 Deinococcus sp.
GGCGTGGAATTTGACATGACGGGCAAGGAAGACTGGAACGCCAAGGCCGCGCCGCAGTACACCAGCGAGCAGCGCAACATCGGCTACGCCGTCACCGATCTTGACCGCGCCTTTGTCACCGAGTTTCAGAAAGACCTGCCCGTGACGGAAGAACCCTACGCCGATGCCTGCGCCGCGTTAAGCCTGAGCATCGCAGAAGTGGCCGCGCACGCCGAGAAAATGAAGGCTGCCGGAGCCCTGCGCCGCGTGTCTGCCGTATTCCGGCACCAGAAGGCCGGATTCACCTTCAATGCCATGGGTGTCTGGGCCGTGCCGCAAGAAGAAGTGGCCGAAACCGGGCGGCGCATGGCCGAATTCAAGGCCGTGTCTCACTGTTACCTGCGCCCCACCTACGCCGAGTGGCCCTACACCATTTTCACGATGGTGCATGGCCGCAGCAAAGAAGAAGCCTTCGGTAAAATTCAGGCCATTCATGACGAGGTGGCGCAGGGCATTGATCACGCCATCCTCTATTCCACCAAGGAATACAAGAAGATCCGGCTGGAGTTTTATAAGCCCGAATTCTATCAGTGGGCCAAGGACAATCTGGGCACCGACGCCTAACCTTAGAAGTTGATTTGCACAGTGGGGCAACAGGTTTAACCGCCGTTGCCCCACTCTTAAACTGGCCTTCAGCTTGTCTGAGTTCACCCACTTTTACGGCTGAGCTGGCATCAGGCTGAGGCATGCTCGCCTTTCACCCCCACCTGTTTGTGCGGATTCAGGAACTGACTGGCCCCCGTGCGCCGATGCCCCGTCCGCTCGACAGCGGATTCGTGGAAGATCGACTGTACCGCGTGCTGGGCGTGTTCAATCCCAGCGAAACCAGCGACGCTTATTTCATCCTCGCCAATGACCGCGACGAGATGTGGTTTATCTGCCAGCGCCATTTGAGGTTCGGGGCGCTGGTGGACACTCAGCACCACCATCTGCCGTGGGTGGCGCAGCAGGCCGCCGACTGAGGCAGTTCAGGGTTTCTCCCACTCCCGCCGCAGCAGCGGATAGGGATTGATGGCCCCGCTATATCCGGTGGAGTTGGTGTAGATGCCGTAGTGCAGATGCGGAGGCGTGCCTTTGGCGTTGCCGCTGTCACCCACGTAGCCCACCACATCTCCAGCTTCTATCCAGTCGCCCTCGCGTAACTCGGCGTAGCGTTCCAGATGGGCGTAATAATGGCGCTGCCCACCAGGGCCCAGGATCATCACGGTGCGCCCGCCGAGGTTGTTTTCTCCGACGTTAAGCACAATGCCGCGAGTGGTGGCCCGAATAGGGGTGTTGCGCGGCGCGAAAATATCCACGCCCTCATGCTTGCGGCCCTGGCTGCGTGCGCCGCCCCAGGTGTCCACAAAGCGTTGACCGGGCAGCGGATTGGGCAGGCTGCGGGCCGCAGGGGCGGGGGCAGACAGCAGGGCGCTATACCGGCCAGCGTTTTTGAGCATGGGCCACAACAGGTAGGCCAGGCCGCCCAGCACAGCCAGAATCACCAGAAACGAGATCAGACGGCGCATAGGCTTTCAGCATGGCGGCTAGAGATCAGGCAAGCGTCCCTCTAAAGTAGCCTCGCCTCAGTCCTATCTGTACGGGGGCGGTAGACTACTCCTGATGACGATTGGCGCAGAAGGAACGGCAGCCGCGCCTGAGGTTCAGACGGGGACAACACAGAACAAGAGTGGGCCAACGGTCTGGCTCTGGACGCTGGACAATGGCCTGCGCGTGGCCTATGAGCGGCGAGCGGGGCCGGGCTTTGCGCTGGATCTGCGGAGTCCGGTGGGCAGCGCACATGACCCGGTGGGCTTCGAGGGTTCGGCGGGCGTGCTGGAGGAATGGCTGTTTAAGGGTGCTGGGGGCCGATCTGCCCGCGATCTGCAGGACGCCTTCGATGACCTTGGCGTGCGCCGGGGCGGGGGCGTGGGGCCAGAAGCGACCCGCTTCGGCGTCAGCGGCCTGAATGCCGACCTGCCCGGTGCACTGGCTCTGCTGGCCGATGTGCTGCTGCGTCCAGACCTGCCTGACGCCGAACTGGCGGTGCTGCTGGATCTGGCCCGTCAGGATCTGGAGGGTCTGGAAGACAGCCCGCCCGATCTGTTGGCGGTGCAGGCCCGCAGCGTGGCGTTCGACGGCGCGGCGGCGGCTCCATTCGCGGGCTTTGCCCACCCCGCCAGCGGCACGCCTGAAGGGTTGGCGGCCATCACGCCCACCAGCCTGCGCGAATTCCTGACCCGCTACGGCGGGGGCGGCAGTGTGCTGGGGCTGGTCGCCGACGCCGACCCGGACGCCGTACACGATCTGATGACCAGCACTTTTGCCGAGTGGCGAACGGGCCAGAACGACCTCGTCACCGCCCGCTTTTTGCCCGGTCTCCGCTCTCATCTGCCCTTTGAGGACGGCGAGCAGACGCACATCAGCCTCAGTTCGCCGGGAGTCGCGCCGCTGCATCCCCACTGGCTGCACTGGCAACTGGCGATCACGGCGCTGTCGGGCGGCAGTGCCAGCCGCCTGTTTCATGCCGTGCGCGAGGAACGCGGGCTGGCCTATTCGGTCAGTGCCTCTCCGGTAGTGCTGGGCGGTCAGGGGTTCCTGTCGACCTATGCCGGAAGCACCCCCGCCCGCGCCCCCGAAACGTTGGACGTGTTGATGGCCGAACTGGGCCGCCTGCCGCAGGGCCTGACCGAAGCCGAATTCGTGCGGGCCAAAACGGGCCTGACCGCCAGCGTGGTGTTTGGGGCCGAAAGCCTGCGGGCACGCGCCACCAGCCTCACGCGGGATGTGGCCGTATTCAGGCGCATTCGCAGCGTGGCCGATCTGCGCGGGCAACTTGCCGCCCTGACGCTGAAGGATGTGAACGCCTTCCTGGAGGGCTACGACCCGGCGGGGCAGGCCACCACAGTCACGCTGGGGCCAGTGGAAGTCGGCGCTGTTGACCCGGCAGACGCAGTGACAGAGGTCAACCATGTCTGAATCCTTTTCTGAAACCACAGTGTCTGAAACTCAAGTGCCTGAAACCCAACTGCATCACCTTCCCTCCGGCCTGACCCTGCTGCTGGAACCTGACCCCGCCGCGCAAACGGTGGCCGCTGGCTACTTCGTGAACACGGGCGCACGCGATGAGACGCCCGCCGAGATGGGTGCCTCGCACTTCATCGAACACCTGATGTTCAAGGGGTCCGAGGCCCTGAGCGCCGCGCAACTGAACGAGCGGCTGGATGACCTGGGCGGCAATGCCAACGCCTTTACCAGCGAGGAAGCCACCGTGTACCACGCCGCCGCGTTGCCCGAATACACGCCTGCCCTGCTGGACACCCTGACCCAATTGATGCGCCCGGCCCTGCGCCAGAGCGATCTGGAATCCGAGCGCGGCGTGATTCTGGAAGAAATTGCCATGTACGCCGATCAGCCGCCCGTGCGCGTGATCGACGAACTGCGGGCCGACTACTGGGGGGCGCACCCGCTGGGGCAGCCCGTGTTGGGCACGGTGAAAACCGTCAGCGCCCTGACCCGTGACGCGCTGGCCCGCAATCACCGCGAACGCTACGGCGCAAATCAGGTGACGCTGGCAGTCGTGGGCGCATTCGACCCGGCGGCGGTGTTGGCGTGGGCCGAGGCCGAATTGGGGGGCTGGCCCGCCGCCGCGCCCCTGCCCACGCCTCAGCTTCCGGCTCCGGTTCATCCCGGTACAGTGCGGGTGGTACACGATCCCAGCCTGACGCGGGTGCAGTTGGCCCTCAGCCTGCCGGGGCTGCCCACCACCCACCCGCTGCGGGAAGCCGCCGTGGTGCTGGCCGACCTGATCGGCGGCGAAAACGGTGCGCTGTACTGGACACTATTGGATACCGGGCTGGCTGATGGTGCGGATTTGGCCCACCTCGAATACCGCGATATCGGCACCTTCGAGGGCGGGTTTTCCTGCGACCCAGACCGCGCTCAAACCGTGCTGGACGGCTTCCGCGCTGTGCTGGCCGGAGCTGGCGACCTGATTACCGAAACTGCCGTGCGCCGCGCTTCCCGCAAAATGGCGGTAGGAACCTTGCTGCGGGCCGAAACGCCGCATGGCCGCCTGTTTACGCTGGGCATGGAACATCTGGCGCACGGCCACCCCAGCACGACTGCCGATCTCGTTGACCGCTATACCCGCGTCACCGCCGACGATGTGCGCGAAGTTCTGCGCCTGTGCCCGATCAACAACATCAACGAGTTTCCGCCGACCGTGGTGGCGTTGGGGCCGATTGAGACGCTGAACTAGGGCAGTTTTCCGAATGGAGCCACCGAAAGTCTCTTTTTTGGTGGCTCCATTCTCTGCTCCGCAGCTTTGCAAGTCCACTCGGTCATTGTTATGACAAATGCTCTAGGGCGCGGGTCTAGGCTTTCCTCGTTCCTCCAGGCCATCCAAAATCACGCCGATGACACCTTCCAGCGTCAGCGGCCCGGTGTCGATCACCTGTGCGTCGGGCGCGGGGGCGCTCTGCACTTTGTCTTTGGCGTCCCGGCGCACCAGTGCGGCTTCGATGGCCGGAATGTCCTCGGGGCGTTCGCGGGCGCGGCGCTCGGCCCGGATGCGGGGGCTGGCGGTCAGGTAAAACTTGGCTCCAGCATGAGGAAACACGTTGGTGCCCATGTCGCGTCCCTCGGCCACGAAGGGTTCGGGCAGGGCACGCAACTGGGCATCGACCCAGGCCCGCAGTTCGGGCAGCACGGCCACCACGCTCACGCCCGCATCCACGCGCGAAGAATGCAAGGCGTCGGTCAACTCGCGCTCTCCGGCCCAGACCCGATTTCCTTCGGCCAATGGCTCCAGCCGGGGGGCGTGGGTGTCCAGCAAGGCCAGAAGTGGAGGTGCGTCGTACAGATCCACGCCTGCCTCCAGCCCCAGCAGGGTGGCGGCGCGGTACAGCAACCCGCTGCTGACATACGGAATCCCCAGCGCCCGCGCCACACCCGAAGACACACTCGATTTTCCACTGGCGGCGACGCCATCTATCGTTACGATCACGCCCCGCAGTCTAGCGTTATCTCTCATTGCTTTGATTTCATGCGGGCAGGGTGTTTCGCGCTGCGTTAAGTATGTGGCCCCTACCATTCCACGTTTCCGGGACATCGCCGGAACTGCTCCATTCCCAGTGCAACGTACTCTCTTCGGTACTCGCTCCGCTCGGTAAAGCTAAAGCTTTACTGCGAAGTACTGAGCTGTGAGCCTAAATCACCCTTTCCCCCTCTGCTCAACAGGTAGACTGCACCCGATGAAACAGGCCGCCCTGCTGCTGACCCTTGCCCTGACCCTGACCGCGTGCCCCAAAAACACGGCCACGACGACCGAGGAAACCAAGCCGGAGACGGCCACCACCGAACCGGCCACGACCGCCGAAACGCCTGAAGCGGCCAAGCCAGAGACCGCCGCCACTCCTGCCGTGAGCAAACCTGGCGCGGTTCCTACGGGCTATACGCTTGTGCCTTTCCTGACCGACAAGCCTGTCCGCGAGTTTAAGACGGAACCTGCCCTGAGCTTGCAGGACGGCAAAAACTACTTTGCCCTGATCGACACCAACCGGGGCCAGATGCTCGCCGATCTGTACGAAGATCAGACCCCCGTGACGGTCAACAACTTTGTGGTGCTGGCCCGCAACCATTACTTTGACGGCATTCGCTTTCACCGCGTGATGGACGGTTTTATGGCGCAGTCGGGCGACCCCCAGAGTACCGACCTCGCCAAAAAAGCCCAGTGGGGCACGGGCGGCCCCGGCTACAGCTTCGCCGACGAGTTCCGCACGGCGCTTACCTTCGACAGCCCCGGCCTTCTGGCGATGGCCAACAGTGGCCCCGCCACCAACGGCAGCCAGTTTTTCATCACCTTCGCCCCCACCGAAAACCTGAACGGCAAGCACACCATCTTCGGCAAAGTGGTGACGGGCGACGATGTGCTGCCCAAGCTGACCCGTACTAGCGACAGCAGCACCGGGCAGGAAACGCCGATTGCCGACGCTGTAGCCGATGAAATCTTGTCGGTGCGGATTTTGACCAAGAACTGAATTCCGAAGATCCAGTCGCCGTTTGACTGACTATTCCGAGCAGAGCGACTCGTAGAGCTGCGGAGCAGAGTAGGAAAAGGGAAGATTCCAGAGTGGAGTTGGCTCCCGGTGCTGTTATGGGGCCAACGGAATGGCTGGAATCTGCTTGCTGGAGTAGAGAGACAGAGCGTGGATCGTGGTAGAGGTGTTGGCCTCCATTCCACGATCCACGCTCTGTTTTTTGGTCTCTCACTCACTCAAAAAAGTGAATCGCAGTCCGCAGGTTGTTCCCCACGTTCCACGATCCACGTTCTATTCGCCGTTCTACCTGGCGTTTAGCTTCCCTTCTCTCCCGGCTGATCGTCGTCAAAGTACTCGAAGCGGAAGGTGCCGATTTCTACGGTATCGCCTTCGCGTGCGCCTGCCCGCTTCAGTGCCCGGTAAAGGCCCTGGCGCTTGAACAGGTTCGATAGGTACTCGGCAGCGTCGTCGAGGTGGCGGGCAAAGCGGGTGATCTTCTCGGCAAAGCCGCCGCCGTGCACTTCCCACACGCGCTCGAATTCGCCACCGGGTTTGGTGGGTTCGTCTTCGCGGTAGACCACCGTGAGGGCTTCCTCGCGCACGTCTTCCACTTCGATTTCCAGCGCGTTTTGCTGCGCCCACAGTTCGCGGTCGGGCAGCATGGCAAACACGTTGTCGCGCAGTTCAGTCAGGCCGATCTTCTCTTTGGCACTGACGCGCAAAATGGGCAGGCCAAAGTCCAGCAGCTCGTCTTCCACCATCTGAGCGATGTCTTCTTCGACCAGTTCCACTTTGTTCAGCGCGATCAGGGCCACGTTGCCCAGCAGGCTCGGATCATAGCTCTGCAACTCGGATTGCAGGCTCCGCATTTCCTCGATGGGATTGCGGGTCACGTCCAGCACGTAAATCAGCAGGCGGGTGCGGCTGATATGACGCAGGAATTCCAGCCCCAGCCCTTTGCCCTCGCTGGCTCCCTCGATGATGCCGGGAATGTCGGCCAGCGTAAAACGGTCATCGGTGTCCACGCGGTCAACCACGCCCAGAATGGGGGAGAGGGTCGTAAACGGATAGGCAGCGATGGCCGGATTGGCCCGCGACATGGCGGCCAGCAGGCTGGATTTGCCCGCGTTGGGGTAGCCCACCAGACCTACATCGGCGATCAGGCGCAGTTCCAGGCGAACGCGCCGCTTTTCGCCGGGCGTGCCCAACTCGGCAAAACGGGGAGCCTGCCGGGTGCTGCTGGCAAACGTGGAGTTGCCGCGCCCGCCGAAGCCGCCGCGTGCAATGACTTTTTCCTGACCCACGCGCACCAGATCGGCAATCACGCGCCCGGTGTCTTCATCAAAGGCGGTGGTGCCCACGGGAACTTCGATGTAGATGTCGTCGCCGTCTGCGCCCTGCCGGAGTCGGCCTTCGCCGTATGCACCGTTTGCGCCCTTAAATTTGCGCTTGCCGACCAGCCGCTCCAGGCTTTCTACGCCTTCGATGGCCCGCAGGATGATGCTGCCGCCGCGTCCGCCGTGCCCACCATCGGGGCCGCCCTTTTCCATAAATTTGGCGCGGTGAAAGCTCATCGACCCGTCGCCGCCATTTCCAGCTGCTACTTCAATATTTAAAACGTCACGAAATGCCATGTGTACCTCTGGTTGTTGATGCCCTTTGCCCCAGTCCAAACAAAGCACGCCCTGCCACCCATGCGGCAAGGCGTGCTGCGTTCGCGCCTGATCTCAGTCGGCAGCGAGTTCGGGGGCAGCCACTTCGATGGAGATGAAGCGGCCCGTTGCGCCCTTGTTGGTAAACACGACTTTGCCGTGCTCGAGGGCAAACAGCGTGTGGTCGCGGCCCATGCCCACGTTGGGGCCAGCCTTGAACTTGGTGCCGCGCTGACGCACGAGGATGTTGCCTGCCAGAACCTGCTCGCCGCCAAACTTCTTGACGCCGAGGTACTTGGGCTGGCTGTCACGACCGTTCTTGGAAGAACCTACGCCTTTCTTGTGTGCCATTTCAGTTCACCTTACCCTTTGATGCCGAGAATTTTGATGGCCGTAAAGCCCTGGCGGTGGCCGGTGCGCTTGCGGTACTGCACGCCGCTCTTGTACTTGCGGACGTAGATTTTGTCGCCGCGTCCGTGTGCCATGACTTCGGCCTGAACCGTAAAGTTGCTCACGGCGTCGCCGAACAGGGCGTTGTCGCCGCCCACGAAGAGGGGCTTCAGATCCATCTTGTCGCCCGTTTCAGCCTTCAGGTTCTCAACGCGCAAGACGTCGCCTTCCT
Source organism: Deinococcus sp. (assembly GCA_028287665.1). Taxonomy (GTDB): domain Bacteria; phylum Deinococcota; class Deinococci; order Deinococcales; family Deinococcaceae; genus Deinococcus. The sequence goes on from JAQBPF010000426.1 coordinate 8,334, forward strand.
GCACGCGGTACTGCTTGCCGCCCGTTTGAATAATTGCAAACATCGGTCGTTCCTCCTGCTGTCCCCGCCCCGGAACGCTGCCGGGCGGGTGCTGCCCACCCACGCAACTAGGCGCGGGTCACCAAGCAAAGACTTTAACACATATCGGGGCGGCCTGCCAGAACCATGCAAACATCCCCGAACCGGACTGGAGGCCGGAACGGGTTACAAACATCGGGATCAACACAGAAAACGCTCCCTGCACGCGGCAGGGCCAACCCATAAGGGCTGGATGTTGGAGGATGGTTGCAGTGTCCGTTCCTGAACGTGTCCTCGCGGTACACGACGGCTCGCTGACGCGAGTCATATTGCTTTGGCCTCCGGCGCGGCGCACCTGAAGGCGGCCACGACTACCCACCAGCATAGCAGACGCAACTCTGGGCTTCCAGACCGCGTATCTGTGGGCGTGATTGCCCGCATTCGTCCCATCTGGCGTGACGCCCTGGCCCTGCTGTTTGCCCTGACAGACCACCGCACGCCGCTGCCCGCCAAAGCTGCCGCGCTCATTGCCATCATCTACGCCGTCAGCCCGCTCGATCTGCTGCCCGATCTGACGCCGTTCATAGGCTTGGGGGATGATCTGGTGATCGTGCCGACGATTTTGGCCCTCGCCGCCCGCAGCTTGCCCGCCCCTGTGCTGCACGACGCCCGCGCCCGCAGTGCCGGAATGCAACGCCGCCTGCCTTGGCTGCTGCCCGCGCTGGGTGCGGCCTTGGTGGTAGGGCTGGGTTTGTTGGTGTGGGGATTGATCAGAACTTTGGGTGGATGACTGCTCAGGATGAACGGCCATCTTTAGCCTCACCAACCTTTCCCGATAGGGTGCGCTGGGTCAAAGAGGGCTTATACCTCAAAAGCGCCAACTTGTTAGACAAAAAGCTCTTTCACATCCCCATCAGCACCTTTGTTGCCTGCCGCTAAATCCTGCTTAACCCACCCCTAACCGCCGCGCCTACACTGAGTGCCGTATGAGGCCCACCCGATGAGACTGCTGCTCGTAGAAGACGATCCCCGCATTGCCGAGCCGACGCGGGAGGCGCTCCGCGAGGCGGGCTACGTGGTGACGTGGGCGCAGACCGGGCCGGAGGGCTTAGAGGCTGCCATGCTGGGCGACTATGCCCTGCTGATTCTGGATGTGATGCTGCCCGGAATGGACGGCTTCGAGGTGGCGCGGCAACTGCGTGGGGCAGAGGTGGATTCGGCCATTCTGTTCCTGACGGCGCGGGGCGAACTGGGAGACCGCGTGCAGGGGCTGGATTTGGGCGGGGATGCCTACCTCGTCAAACCGTTTGCCATGCCCGAATTGCTGGCGACTCTGCGGGCGTTGTCGCGCCGGGAGCGGGGGCAGGGTGCGCCGAGGCTGGCCTTTGCGGCGGGGCGCGGCGTGGTGGATACGGTAGCCCGCACAGTGGCGTGGGACGGCGAAGAAGTGGCCGTGACTGGGCGTGAATACGCCCTGATCGAGGTGCTGGCGCTGGCCCCCGAACGCTGGTTTACCCGCGAGGAACTGCTGGACCGCGTGTGGGGGCCGGAGTTTGAGGGCGAGGCCCGGATCGTGGACGTGTACGTACGCTACGTGCGGCGCAAGCTGGCGCAGGAAGTCATTTCCAGTGAGCGGGGGCGCGGTTACCGGGTGGAGAAGTGAGCGGGCGCTCATGTCCCTAAAATGGCCCCCACTCACCTTGCGGGCACGGTTGGCGCTCTGGGCGGCGTTGGCAACTGGCCTCGCGGTGATGCTGGTGGCGGGCGGGCTGTACGTCAAGGTCAACGATTTCCTCTTGCGCTCGCAGCAAGACCGCCTGCTCAGTGCCGTCAGTGCCGTGCAGGAGCGGGTAGAGGGAGAACTGGGCCGCGCCGCTGGGCCGCTGGGGTTGGGCGTGGTGGAAGTCACGGTGGCCGACCTGGAACGCATCGTCAACAGCAATCCGCAGACCCGCAACTTGGAACTGCGGCTGGTATCGGTGCAGCTTGGTGTGGTGTCCAAAGTCCAGACGACCAACTTTCCGGCGGGCGTGGGGCTGAACCTCAGAGACAATCTGTATCGCCTGAACGACCAACTGA
>JAQBPF010000452.1 GCA_028287665.1 Deinococcus sp.
GTCCTCATCTCAATCCTGCGCCCGGCTTTTTCAGTTAAAAACTCGCTCCACACGGGCGCGGCTTCAAAGTCTGCCGGAAGCAGGATCAGCCCCGGCACATGCGTGGCCTGCGTGTAATAATCCTGCACGAACGCTTCCACGATTTCGCCCTCGCCGCCGCTGCCGTCGCCCTCCGCATCGGTCAGGAAGCGCTTGTCGCGGCCCACCACCCGCCCCGCCCGCATCCGGAACAGCTGCACCATCGCGTACTCACCCGCACGCGCCACGCCCAGGAAATCCAGGTCGGTTTCATCGCTCACAAAGGCGTGTTGCTCGGTGCCGAACAGTTTTTCAACCGCCTGAACCCGGTCACGCACGCGGGCGGCCTGCTCGAAATCCCGGCCCTTTGCAGCGGCGGCCATATCGTCACGCAGGCGGGCAATCACGGGCGCGGCGCGGCCTTCCAGGAGCCCCTTCACGTCCTCCACAATTCGCGCATACTCGTCAGGATCGGCCTTGTCCACACACGGTCCCAGGCAGCGTCCCATATGAAAATTCAGGCACGGGCGCGGCTTTTTTTGCAGCGGCAGCCCACTGTTCTTCCTCAGCGGAAACATCGTGTCGATCAGGTGTTTGACTCGCCGCACCGCCGAGGCATCCGGGTACGGCCCGTAATAATTGGCCCCATCCTTGATCACCCGCCGCGTCACCAGCAGCATCGGAAACTGTTCGTTGGTCAGCTTCAGGAACGGATAGTGCTTGTCGTCCTTCAACATCACGTTGTAATGCGGGCGGTGCTGCTTGATCAGGTTGGCTTCCAGCACCAGCGCCTCGACCTCGTTGCGGGCCGTAATAAATTCCAGCGTATCGGCCAGCGAGGTAAATTTGCCGCTCTTGCCGCCCGCCTTGAAATGTTGGCCCACCCGCGAACGCAGGTTGTTGGCCTTGCCGATATAAATGGGGGTTCCGGTGCGGCGAAAAATATACACGCCGGGCGTGGTGGGCAGCACAGGCAGGTCGTCAAAATGCACGCTTTAGCATAGAGCGTAATGCCAAGATCAACCGGAAGTCTGCTTACGGCGGCCTCAGCAAGGCGCTAATCTGGACTTCATGCCCGCTTACGCCTCCTTTTCAGACCGCCTTTTTCTGGTGCGACATGGCCGCACTGCTGGCAACGTCTCGCAGGTGTTGACCGGGGGGGCCGATGACCCACTCGATGAAGTCGGGCAAGCGCAGGCCCAGGCCGTGGCTGAGTGGTTGACACACCAGGAACTGGCATCACCAAGAATCTTCACCAGTCCTTTTCTGCGGGCAAAACAAACTGGGACGGCGATCGCTGAAGCGTTTGGCAGCCAGATCACCGTGTTGGACGGCCTGCAAGAAATTGCCCCCGGTGACTGGCAGGGGAGAGCCTACGCCGATATGCACACCCACGCACACGAACTGGTGCGTGCAGATGGCAGCTTCGGCTTTCCCGGCGGCGAAAGTCTGGCTGAGGTGGCGAAACGGTTCAGGGCCGCTCTAGAACCTGAGTTGGACGACCCCGGCACGCCAATCGTCGTCGCTCACGGCGGCTCTCTGATTGCGTTCCTTATCGACCTGTTTGGCGCTGATGTGCAGCAAGCGTGGCTGGATGGCCGCTACGCCCACGCCAATACAGCGGTGACGGAACTGCGGAAGCTGGAGCATGGCTGGCACGCTGTGAATATTGCATCCACAGGGCATCTTGAAAACCTTGCAAAGACGAATGAGCAGTAAAGAACAATAATTTCACGACTCAGATTCATCGTGAATCATTTCACTTACTTCTTATCAGCATAAATAGGGGAGAGGCCCCGTCTCTCGCCTCCCCCAATTCACATTCCTACGCCTTACTCCAACTCAACTCGCGTCGCCACCTGAACGCCCACCTCGGCCAGCTGCCCGGCGTCCACTGCCGCTGGAGCCAGGGCCATCAGATCCGCGCCGCGATTGTTTTTGGGGAAGGCGATCACTTCGCGGATGCTCTGCGCTCCGGCCATGACCATCAGCAGGCGGTCAAAGCCCCACGCGATGCCGCCGTGCGGGGGCGTGCCCGCCGCCAACGCGTCCAGAAAAAAGCCGAACTGGGCGTGGGCTGCTTCCGGAGTAAACCCAATCGCCGCGAACATCTTTTCCTGCACGGCGGGATCGTGAATCCGGATGCTGCCGCCGCCGATCTCGAAGCCGTTCAGCACCAAGTCGTAGGCCTGAGCACGAATCTCGCCCTGCCGCTCGGTGCCGAACAGGTGGATATCATCGGGATGCGGGGCGGTGAAGGGGTGGTGCATGTACGTCCAGCGGGCGTTGTCCTCGTCATATTCCAACTGAGGGAACTCGGTGACCCAGGAAACGTGGAACTGTCCACCCGCCGCCAGCCCGAACAGGTCGCGCAGGGCCAGACGAACCGCGCCCAGCGCCGTCACTGCTTTTTGCCACTCGCCCGCCGCAAACAGCAACGTGCCGCCCGCCGCGACACCCGTGCGCGAGATCAGTTCTGCCGCCTGATCGCCCACGAACTTGCTGATGCCGCCTGTGAATCCATCGCCGTCACGCTTGAGCCAGGCCAGCCCTTTGGCCCCGTTTTGCTTGGCCACCCGCTCCAGCTCGTCTATCTGCTTGCGCGTCAGCTCCGGCGCGGCCATCACTTTGACGCTGGTGGCCGTGGCAAAGGCCTGAAACGCGCCGCCTGCAAACAGGTCGGTGACATCGACAAACGCCGACTCGAAGCGTAAGTCGGGCTTGTCGGAGCCGTATTTATCCATCGCCTCAAAATAAGACAGGCGCGGAAAGGGGAGCGGCAATTCCACATCCAGCACGTCGCGGAAGACTGACGCCAGCAGGCGCTCCTGAAGCTCCAGCACGTCTTCTTGCTCCACGAAGCTCAGTTCCATATCGAGCTGCGTGAAGTCGGGCTGGCGGTCTGCCCGCAGATCCTCGTCGCGGAAGCAGCGGGCCAGCTGGTAATAGCGGTCAAAGCCCGCGATCATCAGCAGTTGCTTGAACAGCTGAGGCGACTGCGGCAGCGCGTAGAATTCCCCCGGATTCAGGCGGCTGGGCACCAGAAAGTCGCGTGCCCCTTCCGGCGTGGACTTGGTGAGCATGGGCGTTTCCACCTGAATAAAGCCTTCTGCATCCAGAAAGCGCGTGACCGACGCCACGGCCTTACTGCGGAGCATCAGATTTCGCTGCATTTCAGGACGCCGCAAATCCAGATACCGGAACTTCAGGCGAATGTCTTCGGCGGCGGTGATCGGCGTGCCATCCACCTGGAAGGCAGGCGTGGTGGCCGCATTCAAAATTTTAAGAGCCGTGGGAATGACTTCAATGCCGCCCGTCGGATAGGCACCGGTGCGCTGAGCCTCGCCGCGTTCGCGCACCAGACCCGTGACCTCGATCACGAATTCGCCGCGCAGTTCGCTGGCAACGCTGTACGCTGGATTGTCCGACTCGATGGTGAGCTGCACGATGCCGCTGCGATCCCGCAAGATCACGAAATACTGCTCAGGAAAATCGCGGACACGGTTGACCCAGCCCTGCAAAGTCACGGTTTGTCCAGCATGGGCGGGGCCAAGTTCGGCCACATAACAGGTGCGTTTCATCAGTTGTTCTCCAATTCGGTCAGTCGTGCATTCAGGTCATCCAGCGCCACTTCCTGCTGCTCACCCGACGCCAGATTCTTCAGGTTCAACACGCGGCGTTGCGCCTCATCCGTACCGATGACGGCAGCATATCGGGCGCGGCGGCGTTCAGCATCCTTGAAAGCATTGCCGGGTTTCTGGGCCTTGTACGCAAACTCCACCCGCGCCACCGTGCGTGCCCCCAGGGCAATCTGGGCAGCGAGCCCCACATTCTCGGCGTCCATCGCCGCGAGGTACAGCAGCGGCCCCGGCGTTCCCGGCAGGCCCACGCCCTCGGCTTCCAGCGCCAACAACAGCCGTTCTATGCCGAAGGCCCAGCCGATGCCCGGCACTTCCGGCCCGCCGAGCTGTGCGCTGAGGCCGTCATAGCGCCCGCCCCCGCCGAGGGCCGACTTGGCACCCACGCCCTCGTGGTGCAGTTCCCAGGCGGTGCGGCGGTAATAATCCAGCCCGCGCACGATGCTGGGGTCGAGATCGTATTCGACCCCCCAGGCCGCCAGATACGCCTGCACTTCCGCAAAGTGGTCCGCCGCCTCCGCGCCCAGAAAGTCCAGCATGGGGCGCACCGCGAGTTCACGAATCAGGGCCTGATCTTCGGCGCTCTTGCTGTCCAGAATCCGCATCGGATTGCGGGTCAGGCGGTCTTTGCTGTCGTCCGACAGGCGCTCGGCGTGCGGCGTGAACAGCTCGCGCAGATACGCGTTGTAGGTCTCGCGGTCACTGGGATCACCGATGCTGCCCAGCTTGACCTGCACACCACTCAGCCCCAGTTCCCTCACCACTTCCACCATCAGCCAGATCGCCTCGGCATCGACCAGCGCGTCTGCCGAGCCGATCACCTCGTAATCCACCTGATGAAACTGGCGCAATCGACCCTGGTGAACGTTCTCGGCCCGGAACATCGCGCCTTCCGTCCAGAGTTTAAGCGGAGTAGGAAACTGTTTCAGGCCGTTCTGAATGTACGCCC
>JAQBPF010000387.1 GCA_028287665.1 Deinococcus sp.
GAGGGCACCGGCATTGGCTTGGCCCTGGTTCAGGAGATCGTGGAACTGCACGGCGGCCAGGTGGAGGCCCAGAGCCAGGAGGGCCACGGCACCACCTTCACCGTGCGGGTGCCTTTTGGCAGTGCCCACCTGCCGCGTGAGCGCCTGGGGGGGCCACGCGAGCTGATGTCCGCGGCCACAGGGGCGCTGCCGTATGTGGAGGAGGCGCTGCGCTGGTTGCCGCACCTCCAGCCCAGCCCCGCCCTGTTCGAGACAGACGCCACAGACCCGGTCATTACGTCTGGTCAGCGGGGACGGGTGCTGTTGGCCGACGACAACGCAGACCTGCGCGAGTACATTCAGCGGCTGCTTGCGCCGCACCATGAGGTGCAGGTCGTGACGGATGGCGCGGCGGCTTTGGCCGCCGCGCAGGCCACGCGGCCTGATCTGGTGATCACCGACGTGATGATGCCGCAGCTGGACGGCTTTGGCCTCCTGCGGGCTTTACGGGACGCCGAGGAAACCCGCACCCTGCCCGTGATCATGCTGTCGGCCCGTGCGGGCGAGGAAGCGCGGGTGCAGGGCCTGGAGGCAGGGGCCGACGATTACCTCGTCAAGCCCTTCAGCGCACGCGAACTGCTGGCAAAAGTGAATGCCAACCTGACGCTGTCGCGGGTCCGGGGGGAGGCCCTGGCGCAGGAGCAGGCCTACACCGCGCAGCTGGAAGCCCGCGTCGCCGAGCGCACCCTGGCGCTGCGCGACGCCCTGGAGCACAGCGAACGTCAGGCCCTGGAACTCTCCGCCATTCTGGCCAGTCTGCCCGACGCGGTGTACGTGGGCGACCTGACCGGCATCAAGCGGGCCAATCAACCCGCCCTGGATTTGCTGGGATTCACGGATCTGGCCCAGCTGGACCGCTACGTCCCCGACCTGGACGCGGAACTTAACCTGAGCGACGTGAACACACGCGAGCGCCTTCCCGCCGAGGACAGTCCGTTTGTCAAAGCCCTGAGGGGCGAGGCCAACCAGCGGGACGTCGTGCTGCGCCATATGGTCAGCGGTGAGGAGCGCGTGGTGCGGATTGCTGCTGCTCCACTGTGGCGCGGCGAGCAGGTGGTCAGCGCCGTGTCGGTGGTGTCGGATATGACCGAGCGCACGCGCCTGCAAGACGTGTTGCAGCGTGCCAATGCCGAGTTGAGACGCAGCAATGCGGAACTCGAACGCTTCGCCTATATCGCCAGCCATGACCTTCAGGAACCCATCCGGACGGTAGGGTCGTTTGCTGGCCTGCTGGAGCGCAAGTACGGCACGCTGCTGGATGAGCGCGGCCAGCACTATGTCCGCACCATCGAGCAGGGGGCGGAACGAATGAAAGCCCTCGTGGACGATCTGCTGGTGTTTTCCCGGCTCAATGGCGAGCATCCACCGCTGCGGCCCGTGAAACTGAATGAACCGCTGCGCGAGGCTCTGGCACGCCTGGAGGCTGTGGCCCACAGCGCAGGCGCGCGCATACACGTAGGCACGCTGCCCACCGTGCGTGGAGACGCGCCCCGTCTGGCACAACTGTTCCAGAATCTGTTGGGCAATGCCATCAAGTTTCGCCGTCCGCAGGTCGCCCCCGAAATTCAGGTCCAGGCCGAGCGCCAGGACGACTGGTGGACTTTTGCTGTTTTAGACACTGGTATTGGGATCAACGAGCAGTATCAGGGGCGCATCTTCGAGATGTTCTCGCGGCTGCATGGCCGCAATGAGTACGAGGGCACCGGGCTCGGCCTCGCCATCTGCCAGAAGATTGTGGAGAGCCACGGCGGCCAGTTGTGGGTGACCAGCACGCCGGGCACAGGCAGCACCTTTCACTTCACCCTGCCCGCACAGACGTGAGCCTTCCGCCCGATGTGCTGGTGGTAGAAGACAACCCCGCCGACGTGGAGTTGATGCTGATTACGCTGGAAGAATTTGCCTTGCCGCACCGCCTGCACTTTGTGCCGGACGGAGAAGCTGCATTGACGTACCTGCGCGGCACTCTCCCCAGATTGCTGCTGCTGGACCTCAATCTGCCGCGCGTCAGTGGTCTGGAGGTGCTGGAGGCCCTGCGCCGCGAGGGGCTGCCTGTTCCGGTGGTGGTGTTTACCAGTTCGGCGGCCCAACAGGACCAGCAAGACGCTCTGAGCAGGGGTGCAGCGGCCCACGTCGTAAAACCGATGTCGTTCGGGGCCTTCTCGCAGATGTTCGCTGACCTGCTGCGTACCCACGCGCCCATGCCGCGAACCGGATGGCAGGAGGGTTTGGCTGGATCCTAATGCGTTTTGAGTTGCTCGAGGGAGATTGTGAGCCTGCTGGTCTGCCTACCGCTGCTGTCGCTGAGAAACAGGTGTGCCAGTGTCTCCTCCTTCAGGTCGTTTACCCACAGCTGAAGGAGGTGTCCAGAGCGCATGAAAAAGTGCCCTGCAGCGGGGCGAGAAGCACAAGTCGGGGGAAGCTGTGGGCTGTCAACAGGCCCAACCCTCTCTGCCACACGTTCGGAGGGAGTTAGGCCTGGATGGATGCAGACCCGTCGTACGTTGGCGACGCCAAGTCTGGCATGTGCAGGCTCAGGCTTCACCGCTCAGGTTCTGATGGCTTCATCT
>JAQBPF010000484.1 GCA_028287665.1 Deinococcus sp.
CAGCGGGGGCCGTGCATCTGGCGCATCTGGGCACGGCGCGGGTGGTCCACACCAAAACCACCTACGCCGATCTGGTCACGGAAGTAGACGGCGAGGCCGAACGGGTCATCCGCGCCGTGATCGCCCACACCTACCCGGGTCATGCCGTGCTGGGCGAGGAAGAAGGCCTGGGCACAGGCGATATGGATTCCGACTTCTGCTGGGTGGTTGACCCACTCGACGGAACGGTGAACTACGCGCACGGGTACCCGGTATTCTGTTCGTCGGTGGCGCTGGAATGGCGCGGCGAGGCCATTGCCGGGGCAGTGTTCGATCCCACCCGCAATGAATTGTTTACGGCCACGCTGGGCGGCGGCGCGTACCTGAACGGTCAGGCAGTCGCCGTGAGTGCCACGCCCACGCTGACCACACCCGCATTGGTGGCCACCGGATTTCCCTACGACAACAGCGGCGAACGCAATCTGGCACTGGTGGCCCGCCTGCTGCGGTTGGGCGTGCCGGTGCGGCGGCCCGGAGCAGCAGCCCTGGACCTGTGCAACGTGGCCTGCGGGCGCATGGATGCCTACTGGGAAATAGGTGTGAAGCGCTGGGACGTGGCCGCCGGAAGCCTGATCCTGCAGGAAGCGGGCGGCCACGTCTCCGACGCTGGGGGAGCGCCCACGCCGCACGGAGAAATGATCGTGGCCACCAACCGCCTTCTGCATACTGAACTGCTTGAACTGGTGCAGGAAGGTGCAGGTTAATGACGTTGCACTTAACATTGCGCGTTTCCAGAACAGCACCGGAACCGCTCCATTCCCAGTACGCCGTCCTCTCTTCGTTTCTCGCTCCGCTCGGTAAAACTACAGCTTTACTTCGGGGGACTTGAGTGCTTCCCGGTCTGCTGCTGGTCCTGCTGGTCAGCCTGAATCTGGGCGGCCTGTTCAGCATCATCATGCAGTGTGGGCGCGGCGAATTCTGGGCGGCGCTGGGATCGCTGATCTTCGTGCTGGGGCTGAACGCCCTGGGCTTCTGGATTCTGCGGGAGTTGCGGGAAAACGGGTAGGAGCGGAGAGAGGGAGCAATCGCTGAAGCTCACTCACCCCCTCCCCAATCCTCTGCTGCGCAGCTCTGCGAGTCCCCCTCAAGGGTGAGGGAGCAAAAGCCCCCGACACCGCCACCCTAAGTAGTCCTCGCCCAAATGCGTGTGAGGCCGTCGTGCGTGAAACGCGCGGGCCAATTCCAGTGTCAACACGACTGGCGAGTCTGCTTCAAGTGAGCGAAACCGCCGAGCCTGAATGCGACAAGATCAATCCTCCTCAGCGGAGCGTCACTCCCCATGCCCCCTCTGGGGGTAGGGGGCTGGGGGGTGGAGGAGTCCAACGTGGGAGAAGACCAAAAAACTAATTTTGTTAAAGGAAACACGAGCCCGCCGCACTGGAATGCACCCCCAGATCGTGCCATTCCATCCCACCCCCCAGCCCCCACCGCGCCACACTGACCCCGTGACCGCCCCGCCGCCCCCCTTCTCCCACCCCTTCCGCGCCTACACGCCCGCTGCCTACACTTTCCCCCTGCCCGAAGGCCACCGCTTTCCCGCCTACAAGTACGCTGGAGTCCGTGACCGCCTGTCTGGGCTGCTGCCCGTGCTGGACACGCCCAACCTGCGCTGGGCCGATGCCGCCCGCGTGCATGACCCCATCTGGCTCAGGCGCTGGCGGCGCGGTGAGGTGACGGCGCAGGAAGAACGGGCCTTTGGACTGCCGTGGAGTCTGGGGGTGGTGGAGCGGGCGCGGCGGGCGGCAGGCGGGTCGCTGGCGGCGCTGCATGACGCGCTGGCGGTGGGCTGGGGCGCGAACCTGGCGGGCGGCACGCACCATGCGTTTGCGGCCAGTGCCGAGGGCTTTTGCCTGGTCAACGACGCGGCCCTCCTGACCCGCATTGCCCTGGATGAGGGACTGGCGCGGCGGGTGGCGATCCTGGATCTGGACGTGCACCAGGGCAACGGCACGGCGGCGCTGCTGGGGGCCGAGGCGCGGGCGTTTACTCTCAGTGTTCACGGCGAACGCAATTACCCCTTTCGCAAGGAGCGCAGCAGCCTGGATCTGGGCCTGCCTGATGGTGTCACCGACACTGAATACCTGACGGTGCTGCGGGAAGCGGCGCTGCCTGCTCTGGAGGCTTTCCGGCCCGATCTGCTGCTCTATCTGGCCGGGGCCGATGTTCTGGCCGGAGACCGATTCGGGCGCTTTGCCCTGACGCTGGACGGCGTGTACGAGCGCAACCGCACCGTCTTGAGGTGGGCACAGCAGTCCGGTCTTCCTGTGGTCACGCTGATGGCCGGGGGCTACAACCGTGACCACGCGCTGACCATCGAGGCCCATAGCAGCGTCGTGCTCAGCGGTCTAGACGTCTTTGCCAACTGAAACGATTTTCTTTGTTGTGATCGCCCTTGCGCGTCCCTTCACCCCCCGTCAGGTGGCTGAAGATGCTGAAAACATCTCAATGTAGAGGTATGAAGTTGCCTATTCTGCTGGGATGCCCCAGCCTGCGCCTTCTCCGCCGTCCGCCGCCGAGCGGGCGTGGGCGAACCGTGAGCTGAATCCTGTCTGGGCGCGGCAGTCGGCCCAGTCCGACCTGTCGTCGCCCCTCAGAGAAGTGGTGCTGGCGTACCTCGACTGGCGAACCGGGGCCTACAACGCGGCTTTTGCTCAGATTGATACGGCGTTGGCGGTATTGACCGAGCCAGATGTATGGCGGTCGCGTGCCCTGAATACCCGCGCCGGGCTGTTGATGCTGCGGCTGGATGTTGGCGCGGCGCACGCCCTGTACCTGGAGCAACTGGAGGTGGCGCAAATCTGCGGCGATCTTCTGGAATTGGCCCACGCCAAACATGACCTGGCTCTCTCGCTGATGGACCTGAATCCTGCCAGGGCCGTGCCGTTGCTGCATGAAGCTCTCGTCCTGTTTGAGCAGGGCGGCGCGTCCGAGCAGGCTGGGGTGGCGCACCTGAATCTGGGCATGATGTATCAGCGGCAGGGCAACTCCAAGGCCCAGTACCATTACGCGCTGGCCGTGCAACAGGGCCAGGACGGGTACATGGTTCTGCACATCCTGGCCCTGTCGCAGTTGGTGGTTTTGCATGTGCAGGAGGGCCGATTGGCCGCAGCGCAGGCCGAGTTCGGTCAGCTCAATCTCCTCCCTCAGTCTCA
>JAQBPF010000530.1 GCA_028287665.1 Deinococcus sp.
AACCCGGTGGGTGGCCCCCTCATTTCCAACGGCATCTGGGAAGGCTTCCGGCTGGCCGACCTGCTGCGTGATGTCGGCATCGGCAAAGAGGCCCGCTTTGTGCTGTGGGAAGCCGAAGACGGCTACACCGAAAGCCTGCCGCTGGGTGACGCCCTGGACCCCGACGTGCTGTTGGTGACGCGCCTTAACGGTGCGCCGCTCACGCCCAAGCACGGCTTTCCTCTGCGGGTGCTGATTCCAGACCGCTACGGCATGAAGCAACCGCGCTGGCTGACCAGAATTACCCTGAGCGCCACCGATAAACCCGGCTACTGGGTGCAGCGGGACTGGAGCCGCACCGCACGTCTGGAACTGCAAAGCCGCATCGATTTTCCCGAAGAAATCAACCCGCAGGTCAAGGCAGGCCAGCCCATCACCGTGCGCGGCATGGCGTTTTTTGGCACCAAGCCGATCACCCGCGTGGAGGTCAGCACCGACGGCGGCAAAACGTGGGGGCAGGCCAAGCTGACGCCGCCCCGCAGCAACTCTGCGTGGACGCTGTGGGCCTTCCCCTGGACCCCGACTGCCGGAGCCGCCATGCTGATGGCCCGCGCCTACAGCGGCCAAATAGAGCAAAAAACTGCCGAGCGCGACGCCCTGCCCGAAGGGGCCACCGGGTATCACCGCTTCATCGTCAACGCGGGCTGAACTGGCCAGCGGGTCTGGGTTGATCTGGGCCTGGGCTCAACGGGTTCTCGCCATTCTTTGGGATGAGTCTCTTTTTCCCCTCAGGTGTTAGGCTCACCCAGACATGGATTGGTTCTACGCTCTCATTTACGGCATCGTCGAAGGCATCACCGAATTCCTCCCCATCAGTTCCACCGGCCACCTGATCCTCGCCGGAAACCTGATGGGCGTGCCGTGGCCCAAAGACGTCAAGGACACCTTCGAGGTGGTGATTCAGGGCGGCGCGATCCTGGCGGTGCTGGCCTATTACTGGCGCGACTTTGTGCAGCAGGGCCGCGATATCGGGCGCGATCAGCCCACGCAGCGGCTGTGGCTGGGCATCATCGTGGCCTGCATTCCTGCCGTCATTCTGGGCCTCGCCTTCGGAGACGTGATCAAGGCCAATCTGTTCCGCCCCAGCGTGGTGGCGTGGGCCCTGATCGTGGGCGGCGTGATCATGTGGATTATCGAGAGCCGAAAAGTGCAGCCCGTGGTGCACGACATCAAGGAGATCGGCATCGCCAAAGCCCTGATGATCGGCGTGCTGCAAACCCTCGCGCTGCTGTGGCCCGGATTTTCGCGCAGTGCCAGCTCTATTCTGGGCGGCATGGTGCTGGGCCTGGACCGCCAGACCGCCACCAAATTCAGCTTTTATCTGGGCGTGCCCACGCTGGGCGGCGCGGCCCTGCTGGACTTCATCAAGAGCCGCGACATTTTGGGTCAGATCGGCCTGGTGAATGTGGCGCTGGGTGCGGTGACCAGCTTTGTGGTCGCCTACGTCGCCATCGGCTGGCTGCTGCGCTTCGTGTCTACCAACAACTTCAAGGGATTTGCCGTTTACCGCGTCATCGTGGGCATCATCATCCTGATTCTGATTGCCACCAAAGTCCTCAGCAACACTTCGTTGGCCTGACAACTGGGTTTAAAGCTTCCCCCAGGCCTGCACTCTCCTCCCATTCAGGGGGATGTGGAGGGCCAGGGGGTTTCTGTTGACCTCTGCCGCCCGCTTAGAATGCCGATGTGACCCAGCGCCTTCCCACCCTGTACCGCCCCTTCCTGAGCGGTAAATACAGCGTGTCGGCGGGCCTGTACCGCCTGGGCGTGCAGCCGGTGCCGTTCGTGGGGCCAGACGCGGCAGAGGTTCTGGAAACACATATTTTTGCGCTGGACGACACCTACCCGGCGTTTGTGGCCAGCAAAGCCGCCGCCCATGCCCGTGCCCTGCACAAATACGCTGGAGAGGCGGGCCTGACACCTGCGCTGCGGGGAGCGGCCCTGGCTTTTATGGCCCGCACGCTGGCCGCCGCGAGTGGCGGGCAGATGAACTGGGATGGACGGCACTTCAGCAATGCGGCCCTGGGCTGGACGGCGGCGCTGGATCTGGAACGCGGTACGGTGGAGCGTCTGACCAGAGCTTCCGGCCCGCTTTCCGATGTTGTGGCGGACATCCAGCCGATTTCTGCCCTCGATTTTCTGGCGCTGAATGCCCCCGAAGACGTGGCGCTGCTGGCCCGCCATCCGGCCACAGGCGCCGATTTTTTGGCTGCCGTGCATGTGATGTCGCCGCAGCACTGGAACCCACTGGACAAGTTGGGGCGTGATTTTGCCTTCGTCCACGCGCCCGTGGCAGGCAGCGGCCCCCTGAATGCCACGGCGCCGCGCCTGATCGACGCCGTGATTTCGCGGGGGCCATTCGTGCGTTTTGCCTGGGGTGTGGCGATGAGTGACCGCCTGGATCACCATCCCGCCGCCCCGCCCGATTCAGACCGGGCCCACGCCACCGCCTTCGATCCCGATCAGGCTTTTGTACGGATAGAGCGGCAAACGCTGACGGGCTTTCCTGCCGCGCATGGGGCGCTGTTTACCATCCGGCCCTACATCTACCCGCTGCGGCAGGCGGTGGCCGACCCCGCCCATGCCCGCGCGCTGGTCGCCGCACACCGCTCCATGACGCCCGATCAGGTGGAGTACAAGGGGCTGACGGCGCTGCTGCCTGATTTGCTGGCGTGGCTGGACGGACAAGCTGAGGCGCAACGAGAGCCGGGCCGATCGGAGCTAGACTGCCGGGCGTGAATGTTCGCCGTCGGTGGGTTGGCTTAGCGTGGTTTCTGGTGGCGGGCTTGTCGGCCTGTTCGCCGCAAGAGGGCGGAACGCAGGCGCAGAGTGGATCAGCCCGGACGAGTCAGACCCAGACCAGTCAGGCGCAGCCCCAGCAAGCGCCGAGCAGATCAACCCAAAGCAGTTCAACTCAGCCCGCTCCACCCCGCACCGACCCTCAAAGCGGCCTGACCTACATCGCCGCCGCGCAGTTGCCCCGTGAAGGCCAGCAGACCCTTCGCCTGATCGCAGCGGGCGGTCCCTTTCCGTATGCCAAAGACGGCGTCAGCTTTGGCAACCGCGAGGGGATTTTGCCCCGGCAGCCGCGCAATTATTACCGTGAATACACCGTCAAAACGCCGGGCGAAAGCGACCGGGGCGCCCGGCGAATCGTCTGCGGCGGCGCGGCCCGGAGCAACACCCAACAGACAGCCGAGTGTTATTACACGGCCGACCACTACGCCTCATTCCAGAGGATTCGGCCATGATGAATGTGTTTAATGCCGCCCCAGAGGGAATCCAGACTGCTCCGCACGACATGCGGATCGTGGCGGCCGGATATCAGGTGGCGGTGAGAGAAGTCGATCTGACCCGCGTGCGAGACAAGGAAAGCCTGATGCTGGCCTTCCTGCGTGGTTTGGCCCTCACCCAGACCTTCGGGCACAACTGGGACGCCCTATTCGACGTGCTGACCGACCCCGAAAGCCGCCCGGCCCGCTTTGCACTGGTGCTGTGCGACTACGATCATTTTCGCAAGCGTCAGACCAAACTGAATGCCGAGCTGGAAGCTGTGCTGCTGGAGGCCCAGCGTGAGGTGGCCGCAGGAGGCCGCCAACTGTGGGTCCTGGCCGAAGAACCCGAAAGCGATCCGCGCCGCTGGTAGGGGAGAGGCGGGGCCTCGGTAACGTCAGGCCAGTTGTCCGGGCGGGCGTCCTCTACACTTGGCCCCGATGAACGCCCCGATGAATTCTGTCCCGCCTCTTGTTGCCCCCATCAATTTTGCCGATTCTGCCGCGCCCCGCTACATTCTGGGCATAGACACGTCCTGCGACGATACGGGCGTGGGTGTGGTGGAACTCTTGCCCAGTGGGAGCGTGCAGGTGCGGGCCAACCGAATCTGGTCGCAGCAGGTGCACGCCCAGTACGGCGGCGTGATGCCCGAACTCGCCAGCCGCGAGCACGTGGAGCGCATAGACGAAATCATGAGCGCGGCGCTGGAGGAAGCGGGCCTGAGCGTGGGCGACATCGGTGCAGTCGCGGCCACTTCCGGCCCCGGTCTGGTGGGCGCGCTGCTGGTGGGGCTGATGTACGGCAAGGGGGTTGCCCAGGCCCTTGGTGTGCCGTTTTTTGCCGCCCATCACCTGGAAGGCCATATTTTTGCGGCGGCCTCGGAAGAAGAATTGCAGGCCCCTTATCTGGCCCTGGTGGTCAGCGGCGGCCATACCCACCTCTTCGATGTGCCTGAAGAAGGAAAGTACGTGCTGGTGGGCGCGACCCGCGACGACGCAGCCGGGGAAGCTTTCGACAAGATTGCGCGGTTGGCTGGCCTGGGCTATCCGGGCGGCCCAGCCATCAGCGAGGCGGCCACGCGCGGCAACCCCGACGCCGTGCTGTTCAAGGAGCCTTTGCAGGGGCAAAAAGGCTTTGAATTCAGCTTCAGCGGCCTGAAAACGGCGGCACTGCTGGCGCACAAAGCAGGGGCGAGGCCCGAAGA
>JAQBPF010000005.1 GCA_028287665.1 Deinococcus sp.
CGCGGCGGCCATCAGGTATTGCCACTGGACGGCCGTGGCAGTGCGGAAAAATTGCAGGCCCACCTGCAAGGTGTAGAGCTTTTCATCGTTCAGATACAGCAGCGGGCCCACGTAACTGTCCCACGCGCCCTCGTAGGTAAAGATAGCCACGGTGGCCAGCTCAGGTTTGGAGAGCGGCATGATGTTCCGGCTCCAGATCCACCAATCGCTGGCCACGTCTACACGGGCGGCTTCCGAGTACTCGTTGGGAATGCCCAGAAAGAACTGGCGCAGCAGGAAAGTGAAGAAGGCCCCGGCAAAAAAGCTGGGCACGATCAAGGGCAGGTACGTGCCGACCCAGTGCAGTTTCGAAAACAGGATGTACTGGGGAATCAGGGTCACCATGCCGGGAATCATCATGGTGGACAGCAGGATGGCGAACAGAAAATTGCGGCCCGGAAACCGCAGCTTGGCAAACCCATACGCCGCCAGCGACGACGACAGCACCGTGCCCACCACCACGGCAAAGGCGTACAGAGCGGTGTTGATGGCGTAGCGCGTAAAGGGAGCCAGCGACCAGGCTTTGGAAAAGTTGTCGAAACGCAGTGGATTGGGAATCCAGACGGGCGGGTTGGCATACACCTGCGTGTCGGCTTTGAGGGCCGTGGAGAGCATCCAGGCCGCCGGAAACAGCACGGCCAGGCTGATGGCGCACAGGAGCGCGAAGGCCATCACTTTCCAGAACAGGTTCTTGCCGACGTTCCCGTTAAAACGTGGCCGGTTGGCCGCAGGCACGGTGGTTGCGGGCGGGTTTTGTTGAATGGTCATTCGCGGGCCTCCCCTTCGTAGTACACCCAGCGGCGAGAAATCCAGAACTGCAGGCCAGTGATCATCAGCGTAATGAGGAGCAAGACCCAGGCCATCGCGCTGGCGTAGCCCATCTGGTATTCACCGAACGCCTTTTGCCACATATACAGGCCGTAAAACAGCGTGGAGTAGGAGGGGCCGCCCTTGCCGCCTTCTGAAATGATCAGCGAGGTTTCACAGAATTGGAAAGCCGCCGCGATGCCCGTGACCAGTTTGAAAAAGATCGTGGGCGACATCATGGGCACCGTGATGCTCCAGAACTGCTTGACGGGAGAAGCGCCGTCGAGCATGGCCGCCTCGTACAGGTGGCGCGGAATGCCCTGCAACCCGGCCAGATAGATGATGTAGCCGCCCGCCGCGCCCCACATGCTCATGATCACCAGGGCGGGCTTGGCCCAGGTGGGATCGGCAAACCACAGCGGCGGGTTTTGCACGCCAATGGCCCGCAGGAACACGTTGATGGGACCGAAATCGGGATTGAAAACCCACAGCCACAGCAGCAGCACCGCCACCCCGGTCAGGACTTTGGGCAGGAAGAAGATGGTGCGGAAAATACGTTGGCCGGGAATCTGCTGATTGAGCAGCACGGCGATCAGGATGCCCGTAAAAACACTGAGCGGAACGGCGAACAGCACATAAAAACCAGTGTTGTACAGGGATTTCCAGAACAGCTCGTCGTCAAAAAACAGCCGCCTGTAGTTGTCCAAGCCCACCCAACGTGCCTGCGACGTGATGTCGTAGTTGGTGAAGCTGGCATACAACGACCACAACATCGGGCCTGCGATGAAAAACAGAAACCCGAGCAGCCATGGGGCAATAAACAGGTAGCCGTTGATGGCTTCTGTGCGACGCGCCTGACTCATACGTGCCATGTGAACCTCCTGTGGGATGGCGATACGGTAAACGCTCAGGACCGCAAAGGGAAGGTGGCCTAGGGCAAAACGCGCGGGGCGTGTCCAACCAAGGGAGGAACACAGCAGGCAACTGGGGGCGAGTTGCTTAAATATATAAAAAAATTGCCCGTTTTGGTATATGCTGATCTTCAAGGCCACCGCCCCAACCCAAATCCATCCGACCGCAGAGGAGCCACCCATGACGACGCTGCCGACGCTGCCACTGGAGGCCACACCGCGTCATGTCTTGGCCATCGATATCGGCGGCACCAAGCTTGCCGCCGGGATCGTTGCCGAGACTGGAGAGCTGATTGACTCCGTCCGTACCCCCACCCACGCCCAACAGGGCCCGGACAGGGTGCTGGAACGCATTCTCGACCTGAGCCACGCGCTGCTGCAGCGCAGTCCCGTCTCCATCCAGAGCGTGGGGGTGGGCTGTGGAGGGCCGCTCGACACCCGGCGGGGGTTGATTCAGAATCCGCCCAACCTTCCGGGCTGGATCGATTATCCGCTGGTGCGCCGCCTGCAAGAATCGCTGGCGCTGCCCGTGGCCCTCGACAACGACGCCAATGCCGCGGCACTGGCCGAATTCCGTTTTGGGGCTGGGCGCGGAACCCAGCACATGGTTTACCTCACCATCTCGACCGGGGTGGGCGGCGGCCTGATCCTCAACGGCGAACTGTACCGGGGCAAGCGCGGCAATGCCGGAGAACTGGGCCATATTCAGGTCAAGTACGACGGCGACCCCTGCAACTGTGGGGGCCGGGGCTGTCTGGAAGGGTACGCCTCGGGCACCAACATTGCGCGGCGTGCCCGCGATCTGGCGGCGCTGCACCCCGAATCGGTGCTGGCGCGCACACCGCTGGCAGACATCACAGCCCAGACCGTGCTGGCGGCGCTGCGGGCGGGCGACGCGGTGGCCTGGGATCTGTGGAACGACACGCTGGACCTGATGGCCGCAGGGGTGGCCAGCATCGTGAATGCCTTTGACCCTGAACGGGTGGTGATCGGCGGTGGGATCACCAATTTCGGTGACCTGCTCTTTCCGCCCCTCCGCGAACGGGTCGCGGAGCGGGCCATGCCTGCCCTCTTCAGCGGCGTGGAGATCTGCCCCGCTGCCTTCGCTGAAAATGTGGGCATTCTGGGAGCCGCCGCCGTGGCCTTCCGCGTACGAATAGGAG
>JAQBPF010000058.1 GCA_028287665.1 Deinococcus sp.
CCTTCGGCGGCGGCCAGTAGGGTGTTTAGGGCGTCCAGCATGGCCTGGTTGCGTCTGGCCCGTTCCTGCAACAAACTCCGCTGAAGCTTCAGCGTTTCCAGTTCGTCGGCATCGGGATCGTCCAGCACGGCGCGAATATCGTGCAGGGGCAATCCAAGTTCCCGGAACATCAGAATGCTGTGCAGGCGTTGTATGTCGCCCGCCGAATACAGGCGGTAGTTGCCTTCCGTGCGGGCGGATGGCCTCAGCAGCCCCAGTTCGTCGTAATGGTGCAGTGTGCGAATGCTGACGCGGGCCAGCCTGGACAGGTCGCCCACCGTCCAACTCGAATCGGCTTCTGTGGAATGTTGCGTACTGATGTTCGTTCACCTCCTTCTGACCACAGCGTAGGGGCTGACCCCGCGTGAGGGTCAAGTGGGTGGGATGGCCTGCAGAGAACCTGCCAGGGCGTACCCTTTGAGGCGTGTCTGCTTCCGCTTCTGCTTCCGCCTTCTGGCCCCCCTTCTGGCGGGGCTTCCGTGCCTTAATGCCGCTGTGGTTGGGCATGGTTCCCTTCGCGGTGGCCTACGCGGTCACGGCGCGGGCGGCGGGCCTCAGCGTGCTGGAAACGCAACTGATGAGCGTCACCGTCTTCGCGGGTGCGTCTCAATTCGCGGCGGCGGGCCTGTTTGCCAGCGGAGCCAACGCGCTGGGCATCGTGGCTACCACTGCCCTGCTCAATGCGCGGCATGTGCTGTACGGCCTCAGCCTCTCGCGCACGCTGCCGCTGACCCGGCCTCAGCGCGTGCTGGCGGCCCAATTCCTGACCGATGAAGCCTACGGTGTGGCCGTGGTGCGCGGCCCACAGGAATCCGGCGGCCTCAGCTTCGCCTTCCTGCTGGGCGCGGAACTGAGCCTGTATTCCATCTGGAATCTGTCTACCCTGGTAGGCGCACTGGCAGGCGCGGTGCTGCCCGATCCGGGTGCCCTCGGCGTGGCGGTGGTGTTCCCACTGGCTTTTTTAGGTCTGCTGGTGCCACTCCTCAAGGGCCGCCTGACGGTGCTGGTGGCGCTGGCGTCGGGTCTGGGGGCGTGGGCTTTATCGCGCGTCTTGCCAGGCGGTCTGGTGATTTTGCTGGCTGGCATCGGCGGGGCATTGCTGGGGGCCTTCCTCTCCACCCGCAGCCAAAACACGGCAAGCCAAGCATGAGCGTGCTGCTCGTCATTTTCCTGATGTGGGCCGTGACCTACCCGGTACGCTGGCTGGGCCTGAGCCTGGGCCGCCTGCATCTGCCCCCGTTCTGGCTCTCGTTTCTCCAGTTTGTGCCCGTCAGCGTGTTCGCCGCCCTGGTATTGCCCGAAGTGCTGGGGAGCCCCGAGTGGCCCCGCCGCCTCGTGGCGTGCGTGGTGGGCGGCCTGCTGATGTGGCGCACCGGCAGCCTCGCCCCCGGCATCCTGGGCGGATTCGCGGCGTACTGGGGAGCGCGGTTGCTGGGCCTCTAGAACCCTGCGGACCCACAGGTGGCCCACGGGCGTTGGGGTTCTGTACCCCCCAGTTGGCCTTCTGACACAGACCACAACCCGCTCACTGTTCCCTGCGCTATGCTAATCGCCGCATGACGGGGCCGGAACAACGCACACAACCAGAACTCGGGGCGCTGCCGCCTCCGGCAGTCATTGACGGCAAATACGAGGTCGTTCGGGAAATCTCGCGGGAAGGCAACGTGACCGTCAGTGAAGTCCGGGCAGGCGAGGGCGTGACCCGGCGTGTGGCCTGGTTCGACGTGAGTACGCCCGCCGACCGCCAGGGCTTTCATGCCTACCGCACGGCGCTCAGGGCGGTTCAGCCTGCGGGCCTGACTGATGTGGTGGCGCGGCCCGGAGCCTACTACGCGGTGTGGCAACCCGTGTCCGGAATGCCGCTGGCCGACCTGTTGGCCCAGCCCAAAAAGCAGGAAGAAACCGTAGAGGCTCTGCGTGAACTGACCGCACATCTGGCCGAGAACGGCTTCGCCCTCAGTGACGCCGATGTGGTGCTGGACGGCCTGGAGCCGCGTGTGGCCTACCTGCGTCCCGCGCCCGCTGGCCGCACGTCCGAGGAGGTGGCCCTGCTGAATCAGACGGCACTGGCTCCGCTTCTGGGCGGTAAAATCAAGCGCAAGCGGCAGCCGGGCGCGTGGCTCACGTTTATTCCGGGCCTGTTGTTTTTGGGCGGTGCGGTCTATTTGGGGGCGCAGGCGGCGCAGGTCTACCTCAACCCCCCGGTGCGCGAAGTGTCGGCGGTGACAGGCCAGAATGCCCAGACGGCAGCCACGGCACTGGCCAAGGTCGGATTTCTGGTGGAATACACCGACGGCGAGAGTGCGGGCCTGCCGGTGGGCGCAGTCATTCGGCAAGACCCGGCTGCCGGAACCAATTTGCCGGTGGGCCGCCAGGTTGTGCTGACCGTCAACAATCCGCCGCCGCTGACCGTGCCCCGGCTGGAAGAACTGACGCCTGATCAGGCCCGCGCCGCCCTGCGCGACCTGTCGCTGGTGTTGGGCAAAGTGGTCAAGGTAGACGGCAGCCTCACCAACACCCCCGAAGGCCGAATCATCGCGCAACTTCCTGAACCTGGATCCACCATGCAGCGCGGTCAGGCGGTGCAGATCATGGTGTCTACGGGCGTGCAGGGCAAAGCCACTTTTATTGCCGACCTGACCGGGATGACCTACGCGCAGGCCCGCGAACACGCCCGCGCCGCCGGACTGGTGGTCACCAAAGTAACGCAGCAGGCCAGTGACCGCACCGAAAATACCGTGCTGGAGCAGACGCCTGCGCCGTATGTGCGCGTGTCGGTGGGCAGCCCGGTGACGCTGACCGTGGCCACTGCCCGCTACACCGCCCCCAGTTTGCCAGCGGGCAGTTTGCCGCTGCCGCCGCCCTACGTGCCGCCCACGCAGCAGCAACCCGAAACGCCCGTGGACGAACCTGCCCAGCCTGATCCCACGCCCGAACCCGATGCCGGACCAGAACCGGTCGTGCCAGACGCCGAACCTGTTACGCCCGATAGCATCCCGGCGACCCCGCCTGCCGATGACCCGGCCCCCGATGCCGACGCTCCGGCTTCCCGGAACATTGATTTTCAGTACACCTTCCCCTCTGATCTGCCTGCTGGAAGCTACACCATTGCCGTGCGCGACCTGGACGGCGAGCGGGAAGTGTTGTCGGCCACCGATAGCGCCCAACTGTCGGGGGCCACGGCCAACCAGAGAAATGTCAGTGTGCGTGGCGACGCCGTGTTTGTCATCCGCCGCGACGGGCAGGATTACGCCACCGTTGCGCCCTGACAGGTGGAGCACACTAAGACGCAGATGATTTACCTCGATTACGCGGCTACCCACCCCATGACCCCGGAAGCGCTGGCGGCCTACGCGCAGGCAGCGGCGCTTCCCGGCAATCCGGCCAGCGTACACGGCGCGGGGCAGGCTGCCCGTGAGCGGTTGGAAGAAGGCCGGGCGCGGGTGGCCGCCGTGCTGAACACCGATCCCCGCACCCTGATCGCCAACAGCGGCGGCACGGAAGGCGACAACCATGTGCTCCTGGGCATGGCGCGGGCCTGGGAAGAAAAGCACGGCAGGCCCGGCCACCTGATCACCACGCCCACCGAGCATTCGGCGGTGCTGGCCCCCGCCCGGTGGCTGGCCGCGCAGGGCTGGGCCGTGACCTGGTTGGCCCCCGATTCGCATGGCCGCTACACCCCTGACCAACTGGCCGAAGCCCTGCGTCCCGAAACCGCCCTGGTCAGCATTCACCACGCCAACAACGAAATCGGCACCGTGCAGGACACACCTGCGCTGGCTGCGGTGGCCGCTGCACAGGGCGTGCCCTACCACTCCGACGCGGTGCAGGCCCCCGGCGTGCTGCCCATAGACGTGGCCACGTGGGGCGTCACCTTTGCCACCATCAGCGCCCACAAATGGGGCGGGCCGCGTGGCGTGGGCTTCCTGTATGTGCGGCGCGGCACGGTGCTGCCCGCCCTCACGCTGGGCGGCGGGCAGGAAGGCGGCCTGCGCCCCGGCACACAGGACACGGCGGGCGTGTACGCGGCTGGA
>JAQBPF010000062.1 GCA_028287665.1 Deinococcus sp.
GCAGACTGTTTCAGGGCCTTTTTGCCCAAGCCACAGGTCATGTTGGATGATCAGCCTGTGGCCGACTGGCGCAGACTGGTTTGCGTCCATCCAAATGAGTGTGACCAGCGTAACGTTGAAGATTACCGTCTATCTATGCAAACTCGGCGATAGGCACCCAACTCAGGCAGGCAAAATAGGCAACACCCGCGTATGATCGGCAATCAACCCACCACCCAGGAGGCGAGAACCGTCGTACAGCACGGCACTCTGGCCCGGCGCAACCGCAAACTGAGGTTCAGCAAAACGCAGCTCGAAGCCTGTTTCATCGGCGCGCATGACGGTGGCCCGCACAGGCCTGGTGCGGTAGCGAACCTGTACGTCAAGTTCGGTGGGCAAGTCGGCCAGATCCAGCAGGTAATTGGGCGTTTCGGCCTTCAGGTCGCTCCAGAGGCAGTCCTCGTAATCGCCCACCCAGACGGTATTGGTGGCCGGGTCAAGGTGAACGATGTGGCGCACCCGGTGAGACTGATACAGGCCCATGCCCTTTTTCTGGCCCAGGGTGTAAAACTGCGTGCCCATGTGATCGCCCACTACTTCGCCGCTGCTGATTTCGCGGATAAATCCGGTGGCCTGCGGCAGATGTTCGGCCACAAAATCCTGCACCTTGCCGGGCACGAAGCAGATGTTCTGGCTTTCGGGCTTGCGGGCGGTCAGCAGGCCGCGCTCCTCGGCGATTTCGCGCACGCGGGGTTTTTCCAGTTCACCCACCGGAAACAGGATGTACGGCAGCGCGTCGCGGGGCGTGCCCCACAGGAAATAGGTCTGGTCTTTGCGGTGATCGTCGCCCCGGTGAAACTGCACCTCGCCGCCTTCAGGCTCCACCCGCTTGACGTAATGCCCGGTGGCCACGTAGCGGCAGCCCAGCATTTTGGCCTTCTTGACCAGTTCGTCAAATTTGACTTTGGTGTTGCAGTTCACGCAGGGATTGGGCGTGCGGCCCTTGGCGTACTCATCGAGAAAAGGCCCGACGATGTGGCGCTGAAACTGCTCGCGGTAGTCCAGCAGATAAAAGGGAACGCCGACCTGTTCGGCCACCCGCCGCGCTTCGTAGGCCGCGTCGGGCGAGCAGCAGGTGTCGAAGGTGTCCACACGCTTGTCATCGGGCCAGAAGCGCATCATCGCGCCCACCACCGAGTAGCCCGCGTCTTTGAGCAGGGCCGCCGTCACGCTGCTGTCTACGCCGCCCGACATGGCACACAGCACGCGCTCGCCCGCCGGAGCAGTGGCCGAGTTGTTGCCCAGATAGTTCTGAACAGAAGCGTTCTGAACCGCTGGCGCATCAATTGAGGAGGTGGTGGGGGTGGAAGTTGCCGCTGCCGTCATACCGCTGGGGAGATTAGCAGAGGGGGCGGCGCAGCGCGGTGACGGGGGAAGCAATCGGGGGCGCAAGAGGGGAAGGAAGCTGAACCGGAGAGTTGAGCCTCAGCGTCGGCCTGCACTCTAGGCGCTGGACTGTACGCTACCCGCGCTTTTCCTGTTGGGCAAGCGCCCCGCCGCATGGGCCGTCAACAACGCAGCGACCACCTGGGGATCGAACTGGCTGCCCGCGCCGTCTCTGAGGTACTTCAGGGCGTCGGCTTCCGTCCAGGCCTCCTTGTAGGGCCGCACAGCCCGCAAGGCGTCGTACACGTCCACCACACTCACGATTCGGCCTGCCAGCGGAATGGCTTCGGCACGCAGGCCCGCCGGATAGCCGCCGCCGTCCCAACGCTCGTGGTGGGTGCGGGCCGCCACCGCTGCCAGCAGCAAAAACGAATGCTGAGCGCCTTCCAAAATTTCTGCGCCGATAAAGGTATGGGTTTTAACGATTTCGAACTCGGCAGGGGTCAGGCGTCCGGGCTTAAGCAAAATAGCGTCGGGCAGAGCAATTTTGCCGATGTCGTGCAAACGGGCGGCCACCCGCAAGCCCTGCACGAAGTCTTACGGTTGCGCCAGTTCCTGTGCCACACAGGCCGCTGCGTCTCCGACCCAGTGGATGTGCGCCCGCGAATCTTGATCCCGGTACTCGGCCACCGTTGCCAGCCGCTCCAGCGTGTGCAGTTGCTCATTTTGCAGCGCGTGCTCTTGCTGCTGCACCAACTGGCTAAGGCGGTCTGCCTGATGCCGCGCCACCTTGCTGCTTTGCTGAGCCTGCGCCACCTGAAAGCGGGCGGCCATTTCTTCGAGTGTCCTGCGGGCCTCGTGTTGCAGGCGGGCGAACAGCAGACGGTTATAAGACTCCAATTGAGTCAGCGCTGTCTCGAGGTCTCCGACTTGCCGCGCGGCATGGCCGTACTGACTGTGCAGGCGCAACCAAGCAGTGTCTTCAAAGGGAATAGACCCGGTGAGGAGGAGGGCCTGTTGAAAATACAACTGGACGCCCGCCGGGTCTTGCCGCAGCGCTGCCTCCCGGCCCAGCGCACACAGCCAACGTTGCTCGGTGCGCGGATTGATTCTCAGTTCGTGGGCATCCGTCCACGTCCGCCACCGCTCTAGCGCCTGCCGCAGCGGGTCTGCTTGGTCAGCCCATTCTCCCTGCTCCTCTACCGGTTTCACCAGTTCCAGCAGGCGCACATGCACATGCAACATGCGCTGCTGAAAGGCGGCATTGTCGGTCACGGGGGGCAAGTCCAGCACGCGGCTCAGGGCGGCCAATCCCTGCTGGGCAAAGGGTCTGATCTCCGAATCTTGGCCGGTCAACAGGGCGTGCTCTGCCAAATGCGCCGAACCCGCCGCGCAGGTCAGGTGTCCATAGGCACGAACTTTGTGTTGGATGTGGGGCGGCAACCCGGACAAGTCGAGGGCCAAAATATCGTGCCCCAGTTCCAGCACCCGCTCTGGGCGGTGAAACTCATTGAAACCGATGCTGGAGTTGTACAGGGCGAAAGCCAGTTCTGCAGCGTCGAGTTGTGGGGCCAGGGCACAGGCCTGCTCGTGCTGCTCGGCAGACTGCGCCAACAGGCCTAAACACAAATACGCGATCCCCAAAATGCCGTGAATGCGCCGCAGTTGACGTGGTGGGGCGTACAGGCGGCCCGAGCGCACCGCTTCTGGGGCATGGTCTGCGAGCCAAGTGTTCATGCCCAAAAAGCCAGCTATCGGAATTTGCTGGGCCAGTGCCGCCCACTGCGCCGCCTCATCGGAGAACCGCCGCGCCTCCACATAGGCCAACTGTGCCAACTGAAATGAAGATTCTGGTTGGCGCTCACTGAGCTGAATAGCCAAGTCGATCAGTTGTGTGGCAGGCACCGGCGCGGGGCCATATTGAAGCACATCTTTGGGCATCTCAATTCGGTTCCTAAGCCAAGTGAAGAGCGTAGCTGAACGTCCAGTTTTCTAGCTCTACTATGCCACACCGCGCCGCACTGCGCCCTACTTCTCTACACCGGTGGGAGAAGAGGTCGGCACGGGGAAGAACAGGTGGTGTACCCCGATGAGAATAAGAAAAGATCGTCTGATACGAACTCCACTGGAAACCGTACTTGTTCTAGTCGCCTTGCTCGAATGAAAAGCCGCGCATTTCGGCTTGTCGTCGGAATTCGTATCACCATTTTGAAACTCTTCATTTCTCAGCCTTTTGCAGGCAAGGTGGCCCTATGCTCCGGACCCGCAGAGAGACGGCACACCGCTGAACAAGCCGCAGAAGGTGAAGCCACACCCCTGCATCTACCGGCACAGAGAAGAAGTTTAAAACTGTCTGCACCTTCGATTGACAACACTGATGATTGATTACACTGAAAGAACTGTGACCCTCTCCCCCGCTGCCTTGCCTACCCAGTCTCCGCACCTGCACCGCGCCGCCGCCCAGTTCGGCACGCCGCTGTATGTGTACGCCGCCGCCGAACTCGACGCTGCCCTCCTGCGCGTGCGCTCGGCGTTTGGCGCGGCGCGGGTCTACTACGCCATGAAAGCCAACCCCAACCTGACCCTGCTGCGGCGCCTGCAGGCGGCGGGGGTGGGCTTCGAGTGCGTCAGCGCGGGCGAGATTGCGCGGGCCGAACGGGTGGGCGCGGGCGGCGAGCACTTGTTGATCAACGGCCCCGCCAAAAGTGACGCCGAATATGCGGCGGGCGCAAGGCTGGGAGCCACTTTTATTGTCGACCGGGCCGAAGAAGTGAACCTGCTGCCGCCCCACTCGCGGGCATTGGTGCGGGTCAATCCAGCACTCGACATCAGCACACATGACCACCTTGCCACGGGCGCGGCACACAGCAAATTCGGCGTGACGCTGGCACAGGCTCCGGCGGTACTGCAAACCCTGCGGGATGCGGGCCACACGGCATTGGGGCTGCATGTGCATATCGGCAGCGCCATTCGCAACGCGCAGGATTTCACGGCAGCCTTCGCACGCTTGGCCGACCTGAGGGCCGAAACTGGCCCGCTGGCCGTGCTGGACGCAGGCGGCGGCTGGGGCCTGAACGCCGATTTGCCCGGTATTGCGCGGGAAGCGTGGGCGGTGGCCGACGTGTTTGGGGCAGAGCTGTGGGTGGAACCGGGCCGTTACCTGGTGGCGCAGGCCGGAACGCTGCTGACACGGGTGGTGGGCACCAAGCAGACCGGGCGAAACTTCGTGCTGGTAGACGCAGGAATGACCGAGCTGCTGCGGCCCATGCTGTACGGCGCGGCCCATCCGGTGTCGGCTTTGTGGGAAGGGGCAGAGGAAACCGTGTGGGACGTTGCCGGGCCAGCCTGCGAAAGTGGCGACCTGTTGGCGCGGGACGTGACCCTGCCCACCCCGAAGCGCGGCGACCTGCTGGCGATTCATGAGGCCGGAGCCTACGGCGCAGGCATGAGCAGCAACTACCTGACCCGCTCCCGCCCTGCCGAGGTGCTGTGGGAAGGCGGCGAGCTGAAGCTGATGCGTCGGCGCGAGACCCCGGAAGACGTGTGGGCTGCGGAAGTGGAGTAGTTGGTTCTGTCCGCAGGGAAGGCGTCTAAGGGTCGAAGGAAAGGCCAGGACAAGCGAAAACAGCCACGTCACCACGTTCCCGCCCAAATCGGTGTGAGACCGTCCCGTCATGCGTGCAACGCGTGGGCCCATTCCATATGGGAATGAACTGGAGATTCGGCTTCAAATGAGCGATTCTGCCGACTCAACACGCGACAAGATGACACCTGCCCAGTGCAACGTTAACTTCCCTGATCCCTTTGGGGCTGGGGGCGGGGAAAAGCGTGGGAGCAGTCCAGTAAACAAAATAATCAACAGAACGCCGCCTCAGCCCACAGCGTCGGCCGCCCGCGTCTCTGCCCTGCCTGGCCCCGCCCCGGTATGATGCAGCCGTGACCGCCCCGCATCCGCCGACGCCCCTGCCCGACACCACCCGCACCCGGATTCAGACGGAGGCAGCGCGGCTGTTTGTGGCCAGCGGCTATCACGGTGTCAGCATGCGCGAGGTGGCCGAGGCGGTGGGCGTGACCAAACCCGCGCTGTATCACCACTACGCCGATAAGGAAGCCCTGTTTTTGGCCATGCTGGACGGCACATTGGCAGGCCTGGCTCGGCTGGTGGCCCACGCGGGCGAGCAGCAAGGCATCCGGGCGCAACTAGAGGTCCTGGTCAGCGATCTGGTGGCCAGCGCCCCGGCCCAACGCGTGGGCCTGCAACTGGCGGGCGAACTGCGGCATGTATCGCCCGAACGACGCGCCGCCTTCGAGGGCGAATACCGCCGGGTGTGGATGGGCGGCCTGACCGCACTGATCGAAAGTGCAGCGGCACGCGGCGAACTGCGGGCCGATCTGCCCCCAGCAGTGCTGACGCGGGCCCTGTTGGCGCTGACCTATCCGCTGGTCACGGGTGCGCCGCCTGCCGATCCGCAGGGCACGGCGCGGGCGCTCCTGGCCGTGTATCTGGACGGAGCCACACCGCACTAAAAATCAATTCGGACAATGCCTGCTTTTATTCAGCAGGCGTTTTTGCTCTGTTCAGGATCGCTTGATCTGGAGTTGAGCTGCCCGCCAAAAACACCCCCGCCGATGGGCAAAGGCTTTGCAGTACGCACTCGCCGCACAGGGGACGCTGTGCCCGGCAGGTTTCGCGCCCATGCCGAATAGCCGACACATGAAAGCCGTAGCGGGAAGCCCAGTCGCGGGGCAGAACTTCATCGAACCAGTGTTCCACCTTCACGGCGTTCCAGCGGGCAGGAACCCACTCCAGCCGCGCCGCGATCCGGCCAATGAGGGTGTCTACAGGCATGGCAGGCCGCGCCATATCGAACAGAAGCACACAAGAGGCTGTTTTCATGCCCACCCCCGGCAACGATTCCAGCAGGGCGCGGGCTTCGGCGTCGTTCAGGTCATGGGTGTCCTGGAGACTCAGCGTGCCCCGTGTTTCTTCCAACGTGTACAGGACGTTGTAGATGTAATCGGCCTTGACCCGCGCCAGCCCGCCGCCCGCGCCCCGCAACACGCCCTCGATGCCGTCTGGGCCATCGGCCAATGCGGCTTCCCACTGCGGATAGCTGATTTTGAGGGCCGCAAATTGCCGCCGCGCAATAATGCTGGTGTTTTGCTGCGACAAGATGGTGCCGATCAGCGCCTCCACAGGTTCAGGACTGCGGCGCGGGGCAGGCAGCGTGGGCAGATACCGTTCCCGCAGGCGGCTGGCGACTTCCAGCAGGTCGGCGGGCGGGGGCTGTTGCTCGGCAAGGGT
The DNA here is from genome assembly GCA_028287665.1 of Deinococcus sp. GTDB lineage: Bacteria > Deinococcota > Deinococci > Deinococcales > Deinococcaceae > Deinococcus. Next base: position 6,671 of record JAQBPF010000062.1, read on the forward strand.
GGGTTTGGGCAGGCCCGCCTTCAGTTTGGTCGGACGGACAGGCGGCAACACAGACGGAACGGGCGGCACGGTTCAGGGTAGGAGTGTGTTCCCGTCCCAACTGTGCCGCCCGCTGCCTTCCCTGCTCTTTGCCCTCTTGGACGCTCACATCAGAAGGTCAATCTCTTTCTTAGATCCTTAGACCCCTTTCCCACTGCCTGAAGATCAAGCCGCTTTGCCGCGCCGCGCCTGCAACACTTTGACGGCAATCGGAATGACAGACACCACCAGCACCACACCCACGATCAGCAGGATGTAGCGGTCCAGATTGGGAATCAGGCGGCCCAGGTAATAGGCCAGCGCAGGCACGCCGACGCCCCACAGCACCGCGCCGATGACGTTGTATACGGTGAATACGGCAATCGGCATCCGGCTGACTCCGGCCAGCGTGGGCACGAAGGTTCGGACGATGGGCACAAAACGGGCCACCACGACGGCCAGCTTGCCGTATTGATTGAAGTACCCTTCGGCCTGCTGCACATATTCGGGCTTGAAGAACCTGGCCCGCTCGTTTCGGAAGACGGCAGGCCCGAATCTCTGACCGATGTAATAGCCAGCGGTATTGCCCAGAATGGCCCCGGCGACGACGGCGGCCATCACGCCGCCCAGGTGCAGATCGCCGCTGGCCGCCACCAGTCCAGCCGCGATCAGCAGGCTGTCTCCGGGCAGGAAAAAGCCCAGCAGCAGGCCCGTTTCGGCAAAGACGATGGCAAAAATCCCCAGGTAAGAGGCCGAGAGAATGGCGGCAGTAAAATCATGCATACGTGCAGGCTACCCCCTGAAGGGAGAAGGCACGTCATCCGGAAGGCAGACTGCGGCCCAGATGAAGCCTCAGCGGGCGCGGAGTTTGCTGCTGTTGCCTGCCGCGTCGATGGCCTGCACATCGGCGTAAATCCCGGTGGGTTCGGCATTGAACTGCACGCTAGTGCCGGGCTTGATTTTCAGGCGGTTGCCGACGTCGATCACCTGCACCACACGGGTATTGTCGGTGGCCACACCCGACACGCGCACCACATTGCCTGCCTTTTCCACCTGCGTGACCTTGATGACCGGGTTCACCGCATCCACGCTGATCGGCAGCACCAGCGTGCTCTCGTTGCCTGCCGCGTCGGTGGCCTTAATGGTGTACTTGCCTTTGCTGCCCTGCACCAGCGTCTTAAATTGAAAGTTGGCGATTTTGCGGCTGCCTACGGGAATGGGAATGGCCTGGCCGTCTACGGTCAGCCGGGTCACGCCCACATCGTCCAGCGCGTAGCCCTGAACCGTAAAACTGCGTTCGCGGCTGACCCCGCCCCCATCGGGGCTGCTGATGACGATACGGGGCTTGAAGGTATCCACCGTGCGGGCGCAACTGCCCAGTGACATGCCCAGCGCCACCGGGAGGGCAGCAGCAATCAGCAGGCGGGCGGCAAGGGAACGCATGAACGCGAGTATAACGGGGCGGGGGCGGCGGTTGGTTTGGACGGACGGTGGATGTGATCTGAAGGCCAGGGCACACTGCCCAAAGCCTGACCAAGTTGCCAACAGGAAAAAGGCCCAAGCAAAGGCGTCTCCGCCTTTCCTTAGACCCTTGACCCTTAGACTAGCACCCACACACTCAAACTACACTGCCCGCTCCTCAAGCAAAGTTGGGCCGACGCCCCAGCGCCCGCAGCCGCATCATGCTCGCCACGAAGACGGCGGCGCTGAGCAGCGTGACGAACATCAGGGTAATAAACGCAGCCTGGGGGCCAAGGCTGGGCTTCAGGAAGGCGAAGGCGAGGGGCAGGATGAATCCGCCGAGGCCGCCCAGCAGGCCCACCAAACCGCCCACCACACCCATGTCGCCGGGATACCACTGGGCCACCAGCGTATAGGTGCTGGCCTTGCCCACGCCCATGCCCACGCCCACGATGGTGGTCAGAAGCATAAACGTCGTCAGGGGCAGTTCCCGCATCAGGGGCAGCAGGCCCAGCACCATCACGGCAAAGCTGGCGATGGTAATTCCGCGTGGGCCGAAGCGGTCACTGAGGTAGCCGCCGAGGGGCCGCAGCAGGCTGGCCGGAAAGATGAACAGCGCGGTCAGCAGGCCCGCCTGTGCCAAGGGCAGACCGTAGTGGTCTACGTAGTATTTGGGCAAAAACAGGCTGAGGGCCACGTATGCGCCGAAAAACACCACGTAATACAGGCCAAAGCGCCAGACCTGTGCACTGCCGAGGGGCCGCATCCAGTCAGCCAGCGTGCGAACCGGGCGCACCGCAGCGTCGGCGGGCGTAAAGCGGGCGGTGAGGGCAGCGATCAGCACCAGCAACAGGGCGAACACGAACGGGACGAAGTGCCAGCCGCCCGGAATCAGCAGGCCTGCCGGAACCAGCGTGATCAGCAGCGGTGCAAGCAGCTTGGTGATGCTGGCCCCCGCGTTACCTGCGCCGAATGTTCCGAGGGCCAGCCCCCGCCGAGATACAGCCACCCACTGGGCAATCCACGCGTTACCCACCGCAAAACTGACCCCCGCGAGACCCACGCCCAGCGCCAGAGCCAGCAGCGTGTTGTAGCTGTTGGCAAAGGCCAGTGCGAGGGCAAAAGCCGCCGTGATCAGCGTGACGCCCAGAAAGACCTTCTTCCCACCGATTCGGTCGGCCATGAGGCCAGCGGGCAAGCGCAGCAGCGAACCGGTCAGCACGGGAATAGCGGTCAGCAGCGTGAACTGCGTGTCACTGAGGCCGAGGGTTTTGCGAATCGGCAGGCCCACGATGGCAAACATGACCCACACGGCAA
>JAQBPF010000118.1 GCA_028287665.1 Deinococcus sp.
GTCTGACCTACGACCCGGCACTGGTGCTGCCCGGCCAACACCGCGAAAAAGACGGACGGGAAGCGGCGCTGCGCCTGTTGAGCCTGCCCCTTCACCTGCGGCCCACCGCCCTGTTTGTGGGCAACAACGAAATGACTGTGGGCGCTGTGCTGGCCGCCCGCGAACTGGGCCTGAACATTCCTGAAGACCTCTCCATCGTGGGGTTCGACGACTCCCGCTGGGCACAGACCATGACCCCTCCCCTCACCGTGGTATCGCAGCCCGCCTATGAGCTTGGCGTGCTGGCCTGCGACCACCTGATTACCCAACTGGGTTACCTGCAACTGGGCCACATCCAATCGGGCCGTGCCCGAGCTTCCCCGGCCCGCGTGCAACTGCCCACCGAACTGATTGTCCGGCAATCCACGGCTCCGCCCGTCTGCGTTCCTTCCGAGTAATCCTCCCCGCCGCCCTCTCACCCACCAGGAGAACCACCATGTGCCACTCCAAGCTTGCCGCCGCCGTCGCCACCCTCGCCCTCACCGCCACTGCCGCCGTCAGTGTGGCCCTTGCCCAGAGCAGCGCCCAGCCCATTGTCGGCCTGATCACCAAGACTGAAACCAACCCATTTTTCGTGAAGATGAAAGAGGGCGCGCAGAAGGAAGCCACCCGCCTGGGGGCCAAACTGCTGACCGGGGCGGGCAAGGCTGACGGTGACAACGCTGGACAGATCACCGCCATCGAGAACATGGTGGCCGCCGGAGCCAAAACCATCCTGATCACGCCCAGCGACTCCAAGGCCATCGTGCCCGCCATTGCCAAGGCCCGCGCCGCTGGCGTGATGGTCATCGCGCTCGATAGCCCCACCGAACCCACCAGCGCGGTGGACGGTCTGTTTGCCACCAACAACTATCAGGCGGGCGTGCTGATCGGCCAGTGGGCCAAGAAAGCCATGGGCAACAAGAAAGCCGTGATCGCCGCACTCGACCTGTTCCCCGGCCAGCCCGTGGGCATCGCCCGTCACAACGGCTTCCTGGCCGGATTCGGCACTGCGGGCATCACGGCCAGCACCAAGAGTCAGGTGAATACGGGCGTGGCCTGTGCTCAGGACTCCTTCGGGGATCAGGCCAAAGGCCAGACCGCCATGGAAAACTGCCTCCAGCGCAACCCCAACATCAACCTCGTGTACACCATCAACGAACCCGCCGCCGCTGGCGCGTACCAGGCCCTCAAAGCCCTGGGCCGTGAAAAAGACGTGTTGATCGTGTCGGTGGACGGCGGCTGTGCGGGCGTGCGCAACGTGGAAGCAGGCGTGATTGCCGCCACCAGCCAGCAGTACCCCCTCAAAATGGCCTCGATGGGCGTCGCCGCAGGCGTGAACTATGTCAAGACCGGCAAGAAGGTCAGCGGCTACACCGATACGGGCGTGACCCTGATCACCAACAAGGCGCAGGCAGGCGTGAAGAGCAGCAACACCAAGTTCGGCCTCGCCAACTGCTGGGGCAAGTAAGCTTCAGCGTTCCATCCTTGCCCGCCTGATCGCCCGCCACCTCTAGGAAGGAAGCCGACACAGACCTCACTCTGGGCTGGCTTCCCCCTTCTTATCCCGTCTTCTTTCTCGCAGCCGCCCATCTGCTGTCCAAGAGGTTCCTGCCATGACCCAGCCTGCTACCGCTCCGCCCGCTGCCAAACGTTCGGCGCTGCCCAGTCTCTCTACTCTGGGGCCCCTGATTGCCCTGCTGCTGGCCTGCATCTTTTTTGCCACGCAGTCCGACCGCTTTCTGACGGCCACCACACTGTCATTGGTCTTGAAACAGATTTCTTTTGTGGCCGTGATCGCCATCGGCCAGACGCTGGTGATCCTGACTTCGGGCATTGACCTGAGCTGCGGTGTGATCATGGCGCTGGGCAGCGTGGTCATGACCAAATTCGCCGTCGAACTGGGGATGCCGCCCCTTCTGGCGATTCTGTGCGGTCTGATCATCACCACGGCCATCGGGGCGCTGAACGGCGTGCTGATTACCCGGCTGCGGCTCCCGCCTTTTATCGCCACGCTGGGCATGTACGGCATCATATTTGCCGCCACCCAGATCTATTCCAACGCCCAGACGGTGACCAATCTGCCGCCCGCGCTCAACTTCCTGGGCCAGACCTTCAACATTCTGGGCACGCCCTTTACCTTCGGCGCCGTGCTGATGCTGCTGTTCGGGCTGGCCTGGTTCTTTTTGACGCAGACCGCGCCGGGCCGCCACGTGTACGCGGTGGGCAACAACCCCGAAGCAGTGCGCCTCAGCGGGATTCCCACCACGCGCCTGCTGATCAGCGTGTACGCGGTGGCGGGCCTGCTGTACGGCATTGCTGCCCTGATTCTGGTGGGCCGCGTGGGTGCAGGCGACCCCAACGCCGGACAGACCGAAAACCTGGAGAGCATTACGGCAGTGGTGCTGGGCGGGACCAGCCTGTTCGGTGGGCGCGGCAACGTGCTGGGCACCTTTCTGGGGGCGCTGATCGTAGGCGTCTTCCGGGTGGGCCTGACCCTCAGCGGCGTCAACAGCGTGTATCAGATCCTCATTACGGGCGTGCTGATTATTCTGGCCGTCGCCACCGATCAATTCTCCAGAAGGAAGGCGTAATCCATGACCCTTCAATCCACCCCTGACCAGACCTCTTCCCGTTCCTCTGCGCCGCTGGTGATGGAAGCACGCGGCCTGGTCAAGCGCTACGGCCAGGTGACCGCCATCAACGGAGCTGACTTCGAACTGCGCCCCGGCGAGATTCTGGCGGTCATCGGCGACAACGGCGCGGGCAAAAGCAGCATGATCAAGGCGCTGTCGGGGGCCGTGGTTCCCGATGAAGGCCAGATTTTCCTGGACGGCCAACTCGTGTCGTTCCGCAGCCCGATTGATGCGCGGCGGCAGGGCATCGAAACCGTGTATCAGGATCTGGCCGTCGCTCCGGCCATGACCATCGCCGAAAACCTGTTCCTGGGCCGCGAGATTCTGAAAGCTGGCCCGATTGCCAAACTGCTGCGAATCGTGGATAAAAAGAAGATGCACGAGGAAGCGGTGCGGCATATGCAGGGCCTTCAATTTGCCATCAAGAGCATGAGCCAGCCCGTGGAAACCCTCTCGGGCGGGCAACGGCAGGGTGTGGCGGTGGCCCGCAGCGCGGCCTTCGCGCGGCATGTGGTCATCATGGACGAACCCACGGCGGCCCTCGGCGTGCGGGAAGGCAACATGGTGCTCGACCTGATCCGCAAGGTGCGCGACGGCGGCCTGCCCGTCATCCTGATCAGCCACAACATGCCGCACGTTTTTGAAATTGCCGACCGCATTCATGTGCACCGCATGGGTCAGCGGGCCGCCCTGCTGAATCCCAAAAAGATCAGCATGGCCGACACGGTCTCGGTGATGACGGGGGCGTTGAAGCCGGAGCAACTGAGCGCAGACATGTTGGCCCACTGATAGGCTGATGTTCTGACCCGCAGGCCTACCGTGAAGAAGCGGTGGGCCTGTCTTGATGGACGCTGCCGCACATCATCCGGCGCAACTCCCCGCCGCAACTCTCCCTTGTGCTCACCGAGGATCAAGCCATGACCAACAGCAACCAACCGTCCTCCCGTCCGTCTGCCTCCCCTGGTGAGGGGCTGGTTCTGGCCCTGGATCTGGGCACCGGCAGCGTAAAAGTGGGGCTGGTGACCGCCTCTGGGCAACTGGTGCGGCAGGCCAGCCGTGCTTACGCCGCCGCCTCTCCCCATCCGGGCTGGGCCGAAACCGACCCGGCAGCGTGGTGGGCAGGGGTAAAGGAAGCCGTGCAGGAGGTGCTGGACGGTGGCTACGGCCCTCAGGTGCAGGCACTGGGCCTCAGCGGGCAGATGCACGGCGTGGTGCTGGTGGACGCTGCCGGTCAGCCTCTGCGCCCCACTGTCTTGTGGTCCGACACGCGCAGTGCGGCAGAATTGGCCTCCTTCCGTGCCCTGGATTCGGCGCTGTTGGCCCGGTTGGGCAATCCCCCGGTGGCGGGCATGGCGGGGCCGTCGCTGTTGTGGCTGCAAACGCATGAGCCAGCGCACGCTCAGGCGGCCCGCTGGGCCCTGCAACCCAAAGACTGGCTGCGCTTTCGCCTGTCCGGAGAAGTGGCCACCGACCCCTCGGATGCGTCGGGCACGCTGTTGTATGACCTGAACAATGAATGCTGGTCTGCCGAGGTGATTGAGGTGCTGGGCCTGAATCCGGCGCTGCTGCCGCCCGTCCTGCCCTCCAACGCGGTGGCAGGCAGGCTGCGCCCGGATGTGGCCGCCGACCTGGGTTTGCCTGCGGGTCTGCCCATCGTGACCGGAGCCGCCGACACCGCTGCCGCGCTGTACGGCAGTGGCCTGCTGCCCGGAGAAGCACAGCTGACGGTGGGCACGGGCGCTCAGGTGGTGGTGCGGGCCGCCGTACTGCCTGCTCCGCATCCCAGCCTGCACGTATTCCGCGAGGCCGAGGCCGCTGGCTGTTACACGCTGGCGGCCATCCAGAACGCCGGACTGGTGCTGGAATGGGTCCGGCGAACCCTGCGCCTGACCTGGCCCGAGTTGTATGCAGCGGCGCAGGAGGTGGACGCCGAACCGCAGCCCATCTTCTTGCCCTACCTGACCGGAGACCGCACGCCGCACCTCGACCCCCACGCCCGCGCAGGCTGGGTCGGCCTCACGGCTACACACGATCACCGGCACATGGCCCGCGCCGCCTTTGAGGGCGTGGCCCTGTCTATCGCTCAGGCCGCCGAACTGCTGCCGCTGACGCCGGGGCAACCGCTGTTTTTGGCAGGCGGCGGCACGGTAGATCCCTGGTGGCGGCAACTGCTGGCCGACTGCTTGGGCCGCGAACTGCACGCCGTCGCCACGCCTGGAGCCTCGGTGCTGGGTGCGGGGAGGTTGGCCTGGGAAGGAGTGGGGGTACAGAGGCCGCCCACACGCCCAGAAGTGACCGCCGTGATCGTGCCGCAGGTGGGGCGAATTTCAGCGGAGCATCATCAGGCGTTTCGGGCAGCGTACCGAGGCCATTAAGTACGGTTTACTTTCTTCGGTCCTCGCTTTACTTGGTCAATCCAGAGATTAACTTTGACCTGCTCAAGTGCCCAGGCAGCGCCAGGAAGATCCACTTCCTCGCTGACCCGGAAAGAGAAGGGCGGTCTCCTTCCCCTGAAGTCTGAAGCTCAGCGGTCTGTCGTGACCGTGTAGGTTCCGTCGCTGCTGCCTGTAAACGTCACCGTACCGTTTTGATCGGTGCGGTAGATCCGGATTCCGTTTTGCTTGTACAGATCCAGCGCCGTTTTGGTCGGGTGGTCGTAATTGTTCGGCCCCACGCCGATCACCACGTTTTCGGGCCGCACAGACGCCAGCCAAGCGGCATGGTCGCCGTTGGCCGCGCCGTGGTGAATGCTCTTGTACAGCTGAAACGGCCCCTTGATTTCCGGCCGGTCCTCTTCCAGCCAGGCCTGCGTTTCGGGCTTCTCGCTGTCGCCGGTCATCAGAGCATGAAAGTCGCCAAAATCCAGGCGAATGCCGATGCTGTTGTCGTTCTGGTCTTTGCCCATGCTCGCGGGCGGATTGATCACGCGCACCTTCAGGCTGCCCAGATTGATCACCTGATTGTTGGCCTTCTGAAACTTGGTTCCGGCGGCTTCCAGCCCGTCTGTCAGGCGTTTCCAGGTCTGGGTGGTGGGCGCGATCCCGTTGTTGATAAACAGGGTGGGCTTGGCTTCGGCGGCAGGAACTAGCCCTGCAATATGGTCGGCGTCGCCGTGACTGGCAATCATCAGGTCAATTTTGGTGATGCCGTACGTTTCCATATGCTCGCGCATCCGCTCGCCGCTGCGGCCCCCGTCGTACAGCAGGGTTTTGCCTTCGGGGCTGCGAATCAGTACCGCGTCGCCCTGCCCCACGTCCAGAAAGCGGACCGTGACCTGTCCGGTGGGGGTGGTGGCCGTGTCGGTGGTGGTCGTTTTGGTGCCGCCCCCAAACAGCCCGCCGCCCGCACACGCCGCCAGACTGGCGGTCAGTCCCAGCACCAGCAGACCCAGCAGATCGGAAGAACTGGGGCGGCTTTTGCCCCGGCTGCTGGTTTTGCCTATCCTGCTGCGCGTGCCTGCCGGTGTTTTGGCTGCCGCTTTTGAGGCTGGCCTGGTCTTGCCCGTCTTGTCGGGGCTGGCAGGCTTCTTGCTGGCGGGCTTTCTTTTTTCAGAATCTTTGGGCGTGCTCATAGCGTGATTTCTCCGTCTGAGTTGGTGGCCAACCCTGTGCCGCGTGCGTTCCGGGCTTCCAGTTCGGCCCCCGCTTCGACCCGCCTCATCTGCGTTTCTTCCTTCAAAAGATGGGCCACCGCGCCGTCCGGGCCGTCCTGTATGCCCAGAATATCGCCCTCCTGCACACCTTCTGGCAGAGCGGAGAGCGGCACATCCACGGTGCGGCCACTGGGCAGTTCGACCCGTGCCACGCGGCCCGTGGGCGTGTCTTCGATCCCGTCCACCGTCCAGCGTTCGCCCGCCCAGCGCTGGTCCAACGGGGGGGTCAACGGTGGAGTCAACTCTGGGGCCGGATTCTGTTCCTGCTGGGCTTTCGGCTCATCCTTCACGTTCACAGCGTACCGCGTGGAGCAACGGTTAAGGCCGTTGTGCCCCCTATTGGCCCCCTCCGGCCCCCAACTGCGCCACTCGGCGTATGCGCCTGCCCCCGCCCCCGCCCTACCCTGTCAGCATGACCGCCGCGCCTTCTTCCATCACCTCTTCTGCCTCTCCACCGCCCAGATCGGGGGCGCTGGCCGTCCTGCGAATTTATCTGGGGCCGCTGTGGTGGCGCGTGTTGTTGCTGGCCGTGCTGCTGTTCACGGCCACTGGCCTGAACCTGATCTTGCCGCAACTCCTCCGCCAATTCGTAGACGGAGCCAAGCTGGGCGCGGCGGCTCCGGTGGCGCAGTTGGCGTGGCTGGCAGGCGTGTATATCGGCGTGGCGGTGGGCGTGCAACTGCTGACGGCCAGCGCGACCTATGTGGGCGCTCGCGTGGGCTGGCGGGCCACCAACCGCCTGCGGGCCGACCTGATGGCGCACATGCTCTCGCCGGACATGCACGAACACAAGGAACGCACCCCCGGCGAGATGATCGAGCGCATCGACGGCGACGTGACCGCGCTTAGCAACTTTTTCTCGCAGTTTGCCGTGCGCGTATTCGGGGCCGCGCTGCTTCTCATCGGCGCGATCTTCATGTTTTACCGCGAGAACGTGTGGATCGGGCTGGGCATCACCGCCTTTGTCGTCATTACGCTGGTCGCCATGAACCGGGTCCGCAAGGCGGGCGTAGAACCGACCCGGCTGGAGCGCGAAAGCAGCGCCAAGCTGTTCGGTTTCATCGAGGAGCGGCTGGCCGGACTGGACGACGTGCGCTCGCTGGGTGCGGGCCAGCATCACCTGAACAGATATCTGAAGGTGCAGCGCGAATACTTTGGCCGCAGCACCCTGTCCTGGCGGCGGCGCAGCGTGGTGTGGCAACTCAGCATGGCGCTGTTTGCCGCCGGATACGTGGCAATTCTGGTATCGGCAGTGGGGCTGTACTCGGCGGGCGCAATTTCGCTGGGCACGGCCTTTTTGCTGTACCAGTACATGAACATGATCGAGGAACCCATAGACCAGCTGACGCAGCAGCTTCAGGATTTGCAGAAGGCGGGGGCCAGTCTGTTCCGGGTGGGCGAACTCCTGGCCCTGCGCTCCAGCCTGCCCGAAGGCGTGCGCGAGCTTCCGGCGGGAGCGTTGCCGCTGGCCTTCCAGAACGTGGATTTCAGCTACGATCCCACCGACGCGACGGTGCGCGGCGTCCTGCACGGCGTTTCCTTCACCCTGCCCGCCGGACAGACCCTCGGCCTTCTGGGGCGCACGGGCAGCGGCAAAACCACCCTCACGCGGTTGGTGTCGCGCCTGTACGATCCCACCAGTGGCAGTGTGCAGTTGGGCGGCCTCGATACCCGCGCCCTCAAGCTCAGCAGCCTGCGTTCCCGTGTGGCTGTGGTGACCCAGGACGTGCAACTGTTTCAGGCCAGCGTGCGCGACAATCTCACCTTTTTTGACGACACGCTGCCCGACGAGCGCGTGGAAGCTGCC
>JAQBPF010000130.1 GCA_028287665.1 Deinococcus sp.
CTGCCAGACGGCCAGTTGCGTCACTTTCCAGCCCACTTCACCACCCCAGAAGCGCCGCAGGTTCAGGCCACACTGCGCGACATGGCAAACGCGGGCGGTGCAGCGGTGGTGTTGGAAGCCAGCAGTCACGCCCTCGCCCTGGACCGGGTACGCGGGGTGCCGTGGGCGGTGGCGGTCTGGACGCACCTCAGCGCCGAGCATCTGGATTTTCACGGCACCCTCGACAACTATTTTGCCGACAAACGCAAGCTGATCGAACGCGCTCCTTTTGCCGTCCTGAACGCTGACGATCCCTGGACGGCCCAATTGCGCGGCATCGCGCCCGCCGAGGTCAGCTATTCGGCAGAAGGCCAGCACGCCGACTGGCAGGCGCGTGGAGTACAGGAAACGGCAGACGGCCTGCATTTTGAAGTGTCTTCCCCCCTGGGTCAATTCGCGGCGCATCTGCCCATGATCGGGCGCTTCAATGTCGCCAACGCTTTGGCAGGTATGGCAGCGGCGGCGCACCTGGGAGCTACTGCCGAGCAACTGGTGGCAGGCCTGGCCTCGTTCCGGGGTGTGCCGGGCCGCATGGAGTTGGTGGCTGGCCCCTCATCCGCTCCCCGTGTGATCGTGGATTTTGCCCATACTCCACCCAGCCTGGAGAAAGCGCTGAGTACCCTGCGGGCCACCACCACGGGCCAACTGTGGGTGGTGCTGGGTTCAGCAGGTGGGCCACGCGATCCGGGCAAACGTGCGCCGCTGGGCGAGGTGGCCAGCCGCCTGGCCGATCACGCCGTCTTCACCGAAGAAGATCACCGTGATACCCCTCTGGCCGACATTCTGGCCGAGATGGAACGTGGAGCGCGGGAGACGGGTCAGTCCAATTTTATGTCTATCCCAGACCGGGCTGCTGCTCTTGCCCACGCCATTCATGCCGCTCAACCCGGCGATACGGTGCTGCTGGCCGGAAAAGGCCCCGAAGACACGCTGGAGCGGGACGGGGAAACCTTGCCGTGGAACGAGGTTCAGCAGGCGCAGACCGCACTGGCCACTCGTGCCTGATCGCTCAGCGGTGGATGGAGGGTGCGCCGTGCCAAATGGGCAGCCTGCGCGACCCTGTTCCCCTTCAGAACCCAGGAGGAATCCGGATAGCATGCCGCCATGTTGACCATGCAGGAACTCAGAAGCACGTTGCCGCGCCCCGGACGGGTGGAGTGGATCGGTCTGCGGGAGGGTCGCCGCCTGCCCGTCCACAGCGTGCCGGAGGCCGAAGCGCATCCGCTGGTGGGCCTGCTGGGCGATCACGGCAAAACCGCGCCGGGCAGATTGCGGGCCATCTCGGGTGTGGCTGGGGAATCGGCTGGGAAATCAGCGGGCGAAGAGGTTACGCCACACCTTCCGGCCCCTCCCACTTCGCCCGCAGCGGCCTCCTCTCAATCGGGCTGGACCGGCCCCGGCAAACGTCAGGTCACGCTGATTCAGGCCGAACATCTGCCTGTTATTGCGGCCCTGGCAGGTGTGGAATCGGTATCGCCCGAAGAAATGCGGCGCAATATCGTCGTCAGTGGATTGCCGCTGCTGGCCCTCAAAGACGCCCGCTTTCAGATCGGAGAGGTGATTCTGGAAGGCACCGGGGAATGCCATCCCTGCTCACGGATGGAGGAAACCTTTGGGCCGGGCGGGTACAACGCGGTGCGTGGACACGGCGGCATCACGGCGCGGGTGGTGCGCGGCGGCCTGATCCGGGTCGGAGACGCACTGACGGCCTTGCCTGCCCCACTGTCCTGACGGGGGTCAGCCAGCACGTATGCTGGAACCCGTGAGTCAGCCCCGTTCCCCCACCCGCCGCGTCCGTGCGTTTACCGTTCAGCGGGTCTTCGGCTTTTCGCGCCTGATTGTCGAACTGGGCGTATTGAGTTCCTTCGCCTTCAGTCTGGCGCTGTTTGTGGCCGCCATCGTGCAGGCCTACATCAGCATTGCCGACGCCTTCAGGCATCTGGGCGCACCCGGCAGCACCAAGCACCTGCTGATCGCCGCTGTAGAGCAGACCGATACGTTGCTGGTGGCGATGGCCCTGCTGCTGATCAGTTTGGGTATGCAGTCGCTGTTTATCGGAGACGTGAAGAACGTACCCGATTGGTTGCACATCCGCACCTTTGAAGACCTGAAGCAAAAGCTGCTGGGCGTGGTCGTCACGGCCATTGCCGTGGACTTTTTCTCAGTGGCGCTGGAGTGGAAGGGCGGCTCCGATGTCCTGATCTACGGTGCAGCGGTGGCCGCCGTCATCCTGTCCATCGGCACCTATTCGGTCATCCTGTCGCGCCAGAGCGCCAAATATGACGGCGGCACCGAACATGCAGCGGGACACGCAAAGACTGCTGATTCAGAGGAAATCTCAGAGTGACAATAAAGAGCGTACCCATCAACACTGTGACGCCAGAACCGGTGCAGCGGTTCTGGCGGCTGGACGAACGGTTGGAAGCGGTACTGGCGCTGGTGCACACGGGTATCCACGCCGATATCGGCTCCGATCATGCCAAGTTGCCTCTGCGCCTGATCCAAAGTGGGCGGGCGCGGCGCTGCATCGTGGTGGAACTGAACCCTGGCCCGCTGGCCCTGGCGCGGCGCAATGTGGCCCGCGCCGGACTGACAGACCACATTGAGATTCGCGCAGGTGACGGCTTTGCGCCCCTGCATCCCGCCGAAGCTGACAGCGCCAGCATTACGGGCATGGGCGCGGGAACCATTGCGGGCATTCTGCGCCGGGCACAGGTGGGTGTTCTGCCGCCCACGCTGGTCTTGCAGCCCAACGACAACCCGGCCCCCATTCGCGTGTGGGCCCAGGAATCGGGCTATCATCTCACAGATGAGCGCCTGATCGACGGGTACTGGCCCTATCCGGTACTGCGCCTGGTGCGGCAATCCGGCCCCGATCCGGCCTACTCCGGCTTGCCGTTGGCTGCCGCCCTGCGCTACGGCCCCCACCTGCTGCGCGAGGCTGGGCCGTTGCTGGCCGCCCGAATCCGCGCCGATGTGCTGCGCCTGACTCCACTGGCTGCACCGGGCCGCACCGCACAACTGGAGCTGAATGCCGCTCAGGACGCCCTGAAAGTTATAGAACCCTGATCAGACACATAAAATAAAAAATCCGCCTTCTGGCGGCGGCTGGTTGAACTTGAATGAACATAATATAGCGCGGAATACAGACAGAGTCAAGTTATGCAGGTCTGTTCTAAAGATCGCGTGTCAGACGGGGTTGGATAGAGTAGTCGGGCGGCCAGATCCCGGCTTTATGCAGTGGGTGTGGCGGGTCGCCTCACAGGACGGCACATTCAGGTTGTTGCCCACATAGACCCGATCAGGCCAAAGCCGTCCGTACTGGCCCAAAAGAAAAAATCCGCCTTCTGGCGGCGGTGATTGTATTTAATTGAACATCGAACTTGATTGAA
>JAQBPF010000134.1 GCA_028287665.1 Deinococcus sp.
CACCGCGACTGCTGGGACGACCACGACCTTTTCGCGCAACGGCGAACAGCTTCAGTTGCGGGTCTATGAGACGAGAGGCCTCACGGTTGTCGTCCTCTCGCGTGTGGGACCCGGCGCCATTACTCCACCTTCCAGCACGACTGGCAACTAGATCTCAGAGCGAGGATAAGTCCTCGAGTGGCCGCCTGAAATTCAGGCGGCCACTTCGCATCCGCTCCGCCCTATCAGCGGTTGTGACCGGTGATTGCCGACCGCTCTGCTCTGTGGGCCTGCCCTCCATACGCGGAGCCTGAGCAGGACCAGGTCACCTCAGACCAGCCATGTGTCAATGCACCCTGTTGATTTCGGCGTCACTGAGAGTTGCCCTTGTGGGGGGAGAGGTGGCTGGAAACCATCCACATGTTGCAGCTCGCCGCGCCGAAACACACCGGCTGGTGAGTTGTGCCTGATCAGCTGAGGGGTGAATTCCGCCTTCAACTGCACAGGCAACGCTCAACGTGGGAGCTTCAGGGCCGTTCTGTTCGTGTGTGGGCCGTCCGGAGGGCCTGACGTTTGCGTTTGACCTCATACATGCGGGCATCCGCCAAGGCGAGGAGGGCCGCGCCCTGCTCCTCCAGACTGGAGGCCACGCCTACGCTGACGCCCCTCACCGCAGACAACTGCCGCGCCGCCAACAGCGCCACATCCACGTGTTCGTGCAGGTCCTCTTCTCCGAGTTCTGCGAAGAGGATCACAAATTCATCCCCACCCAGCCGGTACACCTGTCCGGCGCTCCCAACCTCAATCGCGAGGAGGCCTGAAAAGACTTGCAGTACCTTGTCGCCCTGGGCGTGTCCTTCGGTGTCGTTGACTCCTTTGAGCCCATCGAGATCCAGGACTGCCAAGCTGAAGCCCAGGCCCTGATCTTCCCACGCCTCCAGGTCTTGCTCGAATGCCCGCCGGTTGAAAATGCCCGTGAGCGGATCGCGCCGCGTCTGCTCCAACGCAGCGTCGGTCACCATACGCCGGTCCAGCGCGCTGCGCACGCTGCGGCCCGCTGCTTCCAGCAATGACCGGTCACTGCTGCGCCACGCCTGAACTGGATTGTCCCGCAGCCGCACCGTCATCAGGAGCGAGGTCACCTCATCGCGAATTCCCAACGGCAGCCACGCGATCTGCCCACTGCCGGCAGCCACCACAGCGGGCAGGGCCCCAGGGGAGGCGGAGTAGTCGTCGAGATACAGGGGCTGGGTGATGCGCTGCAACGTGCGGGTCACGCTCTCCGGCCACTGGGGCAAGCTGTGCGGCAGGGCCGCGGCTTCCGGAGGAAGCCGGGCATGGGCGTAGGCCGCCTCAATGCGCACGCCTCCGCGCTCAAACAACATCAGCCCGGTGTAATCGCTGGCCAGCGCTTCGCCCAGCAGGCCTGCCGCCGACCGGGTAACGTCGGCGGGACTGAGGTCAAGGTCCATCAGGCTGGTGACCCCCTCCAGGACACGCCCATGATCCAGCGTGCGCCGGAGGTCTGCGGCATGTTGGGTTTGGGCGTCCAGGGTCCGCTGGAGACGGGAGGTTTTGAGCCGGAGTTCGAGCGCATCCACCACCAGCGCGGCCAGGTCTTGCAGGGCGGTGAGCTCGGCGGACGTCAGCGGGTGGGGCTGGTGATCGGTCACGCACAGGGTGCCGATACACTGTCCGCCGGGCATGATGAGGGGCGCGCCCGCATACATGTGGATGTGGGGCTCACCGGTCACAAACGGATTGGCCGCAAACCGTGGATCAAGGTGGGCGTTGTCGATGACCAGTGGCGTGTCTTGCAAGATGGTCCACGCACAGATCGACTCGGCCCGCGCTCCGCTGGTGTTCCGAACCCCCACGGCCGCCTTGCTCCACTGGCGGTACTGGTCCACGAAGTTGATGAAGGCCACCGGCATCTGCAGCAGGTGGGCCGCCAGGCGGGTGACGCGGTCGAAAGCAGCTTCGGGCAGGGTATCGAGGATCTCGTACTGTGAGAGCACCAGCAGCCGGGCGTACTCGTGCTCTGGAATCGGGGCGCTGGTCATCACACCGCAGTATGGCTCGGTGCTCTGCCACGAACCTGACAGCCCGGCAGGTCAACGTCCCCGGTGAGTGTCAACTCAGGCAGGGGCACACGCAGACGAAAGAGGCGCGTCACGGCCGCCCTCAACAGCGTCCTCTTCCGGAATTTCTCGCTCGCCCTTGAGCACAAGTCCCGCGCGGCGCGTCTTATCGCTGAGCTGTTGGGCTGCACTGGACGCCCCGAGCCCGGGCTGAACAGCAGGGGCGATCAGGTTTGACCTCCGTCCCCGACCATCCGTCTTCCGTCACCCGGCCGCTGCTGATGACCTGTACGAGCTGGTCCGCCGCCAATAGAGACCGTTGGACGCCACCGAACTTGCGCTCCCGGCAAGGGGCGGCCTGAGCAGCCCCAGCCTGCCTGGCGGCCCGCCTTGGTGTCTTTATCTCCACACGCTTGTAAGAACGGAAGGAGAGAACCACACCTATAGTCAGATCAGCGCGCTGCAGCTGTGCACTGTGTGCTGTGTGCTGCCCCGCAGCCTTGCGTCTGATCTGATGCCTCTCTCCCATCCCACCGGATCACCGCCTTTGAGTTGCGGCCTCGCCCGCCTCGTCTCCCCTGCCTAGGAGCCCCCATGCGCAATTCTTCCGTCCTGCTGATCACCGCCGCGCTGCTCGGTGCCTGCTCCCAGTCGCCAACCCCCACCACTGCTGCGGCCCCGGGTGGACCGACCTCCGGCGCCTACGTGCTGACGGTCCGCCTGCCCGACGCCGCCCTGAGTGACGCCGCGCTTGAGGCACAGTACGGCGCCCACCTGGTCGTCCGCACGCCCGGCTTCGCGCTGCTCACCACCGACACCCGTCCGGGCCTGCTCGCCCAGGCTGGCCGCCCCAACGCCACCACGGAAACCAACCGGCGCGTGATGCGAACGCCGGTACTCGCCCAAGGCACGGTCAATCTCTGGGGTTCCGGGACGGTGGCGCTGTGGGGCTCAGGCACGGTCGCGCTGTGGGGTTCGGGTACGGTGGCGCTGTGGGGCTCGGGCAATCAGGCACCGGTCGCCAATGAAGCCACCTGGAACGCGCTGGGGCTCGGCCAGGCCCACACCCGCCTCGCCGCGGGCGGCACGCC
>JAQBPF010000160.1 GCA_028287665.1 Deinococcus sp.
CAGGGCGTGAACATCGAGCAGATCGTGGCATTCTTGCTGGATGAAGGTCGGCTGGGCGGCTTCCATTTCAATGCCCGCCGCTACGCTGATGACGACCTGATCGTGGGCACCTCCAACCCCTTCGAGCTGTTCTGTATCTACGCCGAATTGGTGGCGGCAGAGCGCAGTACCGACCACCTGACCCGCGCCACCGCCCAGAACGTGGCCTACATGATCGACCAGAGTCACAACATTGAGCCGAAGGTGGAAGCCATGCTGCAGAGCGTCCTGAACTGTCAGGAAGCCTACGCCAAGGCGCTGCTGATCGACCGCGACCTGCTGCAAGAAGCCCAGGCCGCAGGGGACGTCCTGGCCGCTCACCGCGTGCTGGCCGACGCCTTCAAAACCGATGTCCGCCCGCTTTTGACGGAACTCCGCGCCGAACAAGGGCTGAGTGCCGACCCGATCAAAGCGCACCGTCAGAGCGGGTATCAGGCGAAGGTGGCGCAGGAGCGCGGCACACAGAGCGGCGGGGGCGGGTATCCCGTCAAAACAACCGTTCAGAGTCACTGAGCCTTCACCGTCTCACTTCCAAGGAGCCCACATGACTGCCCAAGATCTGACTGCCCACAGCCTGAATGTCCAGACCCCTTCGACGCTTCCGGCCAACCGTTGGAACGGTGCCGACGCGCCCCCTTCTGACGGCCTCGCCTCGCTGACCTACCGTTCTAACCTGTTGGGCGCAGACCGCACGCTGGTCAACATCTACGGCGGCAATACCAGCACCAAGAGCGTGGAACAAGACCACCTGGGCCGCGACGTGACGGTGCTGTGGGTCAAGGGCAGCGGCTCAGACATCGCCAGCATCACCGAAAAAGGCTTTGCCGGACTGAAGCTGGATGAAGTCTTGCCCCTCTTTGACCGCCCCGAGATGTCCGACGAGGAGATGACGGCCTATCTGGACCGAACCGCCTTTGAAGTGGGCCGCCCCCGCCAGTCCATCGAAACGCTGCTGCACGCCTTCGTGCCTGCCAAGCATGTCGATCATACGCATCCAGACGCCATTATTGCCATTGCCTGCACACCAAACGGCCCGGACATCATGCGCGAGATCTACGGCGAGCGGGCCGCCTGGGTGGATTACATCCGGCCCGGTTTTACCCTCAGCCAGCAGATTGGCGCGGCGGTGCGCGACACTCCGGGGTTGGAGGCCGTGGTGATGGGCAAACACGGGCTGGTGACGTGGGGGGAGACTTCCAAAGAGAGCTACGAGCGCACCCTGAAGATTATCGGGGAAGCCCAGGCCTATCTGGACGCCCATCAGGACGCCCAACCTTTTGGCGGGGCCAGGGTGCAGACCCTGCCTGATCAGGAGCGCGACACCCTGCTGGTGCAAGTGCTGCCCCTGCTCCGCGGCGCAATGAAAGGGTCACGCCCCGTCATCCTGAATGTGGATAGCAGTGCGGAGGCGATGGAATTCGTGAACTCTCACGCTGCCGCCGAATTGTCGCAGGTGGGCGCGGCCTGCCCGGATCATCTGGTGCATACCAAGCGCACGCCGCTGTATCTGGACTGGACCCCGGAACAGGGGGCGGACGCGCTGATTCAGGCGGCAAAAGACGGTGTGGCCCGCTTTAAGGCCGAGTACGCCGCCTATTTTGATGAGAACAAATCGGAAGGCGACGTGATGTTCACGCCCAGCCCGCGCATCGTGCTGATTCCCGGCCTCGGCATGGTCACCAGCGGTCCTGACGCTCAGGGGGCCGATGTGTCGCGGCAACTGTATCTGCGGGCCATTCAGGTCATGAAGAGTGCCAGCAGCCTGGGCGGCTTTGTTTCCCTGAGCGCCGCCGAGAGCTACGCCATCGAATACTGGCCGCTGGAACTGTACAAACTGAGTCTGAAGCCTGCTCCCAAGGCGCTGGAAGGCCATGTGGCCCTGGTGACGGGCGCGGCCAGCGGCATTGGCCGGGCCATCGCCAACCGCCTGGCCGCGGACGGCGCACACATTGTCATCGCCGATCTGAACGCCGAGGGTGGGCGCACGGTGGCCGAGGACCTGACCGGGCAGCGCGGCTACCGCCGGGCCACCAGCATCGGCATGAACGTGACCGAGGAAGCCCAGGTCATCGGGGCCTACAGTCACGCGGTCCTGACCTACGGCGGTGTGGATATGGCCGTGAATAACGCGGGCATCGCCTCCAGCGCCCCCATCGAGGAAACCACGCTGGACATGTGGAACCGCAATCAGAGCATCCTGTCGACGGGGTATTTCCTGGTGGCCCGCGAGGCCTTCAAGCTGATGAAGTCGCAGGGCACGGGGGGCAACCTGGTCTTTATCGGCAGCAAGAACAGTGTGGCGGCAGGCAAAAATGCGGCGGCTTACAGCACGGCCAAGGCCGCAGAACTGCATCTGGCCCGTTGTCTGGCCGAAGAAGGCGGCGCGTCAGGCATCCGGGTCAACTCGGTGCTTCCCGACGGCATTCTGGCCGGAAGCAGCATCTGGGACGGCAAATGGCGGGCCGAACGCGCCGCGACCTACGGCATCGAACCCGACCAGCTTGAAGAGTTTTACCGCAACCGCACCACCCTGAAGGTGAATGTGCTGCCCGAAGATATTGCCGAGGCGACCTACTGGCTGGCTTCTCCCGCAGCAGCCAAAACCACTGGCGGCGTGATTACTGTGGACGGAGGCGTGCCCAC
>JAQBPF010000167.1 GCA_028287665.1 Deinococcus sp.
GCAAAAGCGGTCAGTTGCCCCTCACCACCTGGCTTCCCGACGCGATGGCTGGCCCCACCCCCGTATCGGCCCTGATTCACGCCGCCACGATGGTCACGGCGGGCGTGTATCTGGTGGCCCGCAGCCACTTCCTGTACGACCTCGCGCCCACCGCGTCGCTGTGGGTGGCGTGGATCGGCGGCCTGACGGCGCTGTACGGGGCCCTGTCTGCCCTCAACCAGCACGACATCAAAAAGATTCTGGCCTATTCCACCGTGTCACAACTGGGCTACATGTTCATGGCAGTGGGTCTGCACGCGTACTCGGCGGGCGTCTTCCATCTGCTCACCCACGCGTTCTTCAAGGCGCTGCTGTTCCTTGCGGCGGGCGCGGTTATTCACGCCCTGCACGATCAGCAAGACGTGCGGCAGATGGGCGGCATGCGGAAATTCATGCCGTTTACCCACATCGTTTCTCTGGCGGGCGTGCTGGCTATTTCGGGCATTCCGATCTGGAGCGGCTTCTTTTCCAAAGATGCGATTCTGGCAGCGGCCTACGAAGCCAATCCTCTGCTCTACGTGATCGGGCTGGGTGTGGCTCTGCTGACCGCCTTCTACATGGGCCGCTGGTACTTTCTGGTGTGGCGCGGTGAATACCGGGGCAGTGTGGCCCACCCGCACGACGCCGACCTGATCATGAAAGTGCCGCTGGGCGTGCTGGCCGCGCTGGCTACCTTTGGCGGGCTACTGAATATCCCCAGTTTTATCGGGGGCAACCACGCCTTCGATACCTACCTGGGACGCGCCATTCCGCTGCACGAACACGAGATTCCGGTCAGTACCGAATGGCTGCTGACGGGCCTCGCGGTTGCCGCAGGCGTGATCGGGTTGCTATGGGCCGCCTCCGAACACCGCCGCCGCAGCTTGGCCGATGGGCCACTGGGTGCACTGAGTACCAACGCGCTGTATCTGGACGCCCTGTACGACAATGCCGTCAGTGCCCCCAGCCGCGCCCTGGCCGGAGCGTTCGATAGCGTTGACCGGGGCACCGACGGCGTGATGAACGGTATTGCCCGCAACGCCGGAGCGCCGGGCGGCCTGTTTACCCTCTGGCAGAGCGGCTTTGTTCGCGCCTACGCGGTGTCGATGCTGCTGGGCACGGCACTCATGCTGGGGTACTGGGCGCTGAAGACGATTGGAAGTGGGGCGTGAGGCGGAATGTGGTGGGTGGATCGTGGATCGTGGACAAGTCAAAAGAGGTGGGCGGTCTTTCTGCCCTGACGGGTTCTGAATCTCCGCGACACCACTCCCCCCAGCGCCTTTCCCCACGTTCCACGATCTACGATCTACGATCTCTAGCTCCCCACTCCAGAGGCCCCCAATGATCCACTTCATGATTTTTCTGCCGCTGCTGGGGTCGCTGCTGCTGCTGATCACGCCTGTGCGTTGGCGCGAGGAAGTGGCCGGATTCTTTGCCGCCGCCACCCTCGGCCTCGGTCTCGCCATCTGGCGGGCGGGCGGCACCGAACTGTTCAGCATCAACTGGGTGCCCTCTCTGGGCATCACCTATTCCGTGCAGCTCGACGGTGTCAGCCTCACGCTGGCTCTCGTCGCCTCCTTCATGACCCTGATCGCCGTTCTGTATGCCTCGCGGCGGGTCGCCAATCCGGGCACGATGCTGGCACTGGTGCTGGCGATGGAAACCGGACTGCTGGGCATCTTTGCCGCCCGCGACCTGATCCTGTTCTACGTGTTCTTTGAAGATGCGCTGCTGCCCGCCCTGCTGATGCTGGCCATCTACGGCAAGTCTCACCGGATGCGGGCGCTGGTCAAATTCGCGGCCTACACGCTGTTTGGCAGCCTGCTGATGCTGGTGAGCATTATCGGTGTCAAGTCGCTGGGCGGCAGTCCCACCTTTGCGCTGGTGGATCTGGTCGCCAATCCGGTGACTGGCCCGGCCCAGACGTGGCTCTATCTGGGCTTCCTCGCGGCGATGGCCGTCAAACTTCCGCTGTGGCCGCTGCACGCCTGGCTTCCCGATTTCCATGAGCAGAACCACGACAGCGGCGTTCCAGACCTGATGGGCACGCTGTACAAGGTCGGCGGTTACGGCATCTTCCGCTTCGGTATCGTGCTGTTCCCCGACGCCTCCGAGGAACTGCGTCCTATTCTGATGGGCCTGGCCGCGTTTACGGCGCTGTATGCGGCGTGGATCGCCTTCCGGCAAACCAACTGGAAACGGCTGCTGGCCTACGCGGGCCTGTCTCACATGGGGTTTGTGGCGCTGGGCCTGTTCAGCCTCAACGAAACCGCCGTCATCGGGTCCATGTATCTGCTGGCTTTCCAGAACGTGTATACCGGAGCGTTGTTTTTGGCCGTTGGAATGCTTCAGGAGCGCATCGGCAGCCTCGATACCCGTGTGGGCGGCGTGATGAATCAGGCGGGCGCACTGGGCGGGCTCACGATGGCGCTGTGGTTCGCTTCCATCGCCGTGCCGGGCCTCGCCGGATTTATCGGAGAATTCAGCATCCTGCTGGGCTCGTATCAGGTGCAGCCGTGGATTACGTTTGTGGCAGGCCTGACCACCATCGCCGCCGCTGTCTACGCCCTCAGCGCCTTCCAGACCACCTTCTGGCAGAGCCGCCCCCTGGGTGGAATCAAAGTGGCCGACCTGCACAGCACCGAATGGCTGGTGCTGGGGCTGCCGCTGGCGGTGGCCCTCTTCTTCGGTGTGTACTCCGCACCCGCTCTTAACCTGATTCAACCGGCAGTCAGGACTGTTCTTGCCGCGCTGGGAGGCAACTGAATGCTGCAAATTCCTGATGTGGCCCTCGCGCCCATGCTGCCCATCCTGATCGTGTTGGCGGGAGGCATTGCCAGCACGGTACTGGGATTCAACCTCCCGCGCCGCGCCCTCACGGTCATCAATCTGGTGATGCTGGTCCTGTCGGGCGTCAGCATGGTCACGCTCTGGGACAGTGGCGCAACCGCATTCGGCGGCGGCCTGCAAGCCGATAACGCCGCTATTTTGCTGGGACTGACCATTCTGGTGGGCAGCATCATGACCCTGCTGGTGAGCCTCGATACGGCCTACCGCGCCCGCGTGTCCTTCCCCGAGTTCGACGCCATGCTGATGTACGCCATCACTGGCACGCTCCTGATCGCCTTTTCCGGCGACCTGATCGTGATGCTGATCGGGCTGGAAATTATGAGCCTCAGCGGGTACGTGCTGGCTACATTGCAGGCCTCGCGCCGCGCCGAAGAGTCGGGCCTGAAGTATTTCCTGCTGGGCGCGGTGGGCAGCGCCATCCTCATTTACGGCATCGCCTTCGTGTACGGCGCAACCGGCAGCCTCAGCTACGCCGGAATTGCGGCCAAAGCCAGCGGCCTCACGCCTGCCAACGTGGGCATTCTGGTGGGCGGCGCACTCCTGCTGCTGGCGGGCTTTGCCTTCAAGGTTGCCCTGGCTCCCTTTCACCAGTGGACGCCGGATGTGTACGGCGGCGCACCCACCAGCGTCAGCCTGTTCCTGAGTACGGTGGTGAAGGTCGCGGCCTTTGCCGGAATGCTGCGCGTGTTCGGCGGCGCACTGGCCGACGCCCCCGGCTGGTCTTCCGTGCTGCAGATCCTCACGGCGGCCACCCTGATCATCGGAAATACGGCGGCCCTGTTTCAACGCAACTTCAAGCGCATGCTGGCGTATTCGGCGGTGGCCCACACAGGGTTTCTGGCGATGTGTCTGCTGGGTACGCCGCAGGCGGGCGGCGCGGCGCTGGGGTACTACCTGCTGGTGTACACCCTGATGACGGCAGCGGCTCTGGCTGTGGTGGCTGCCCTCCAGCGCGATGAACTGGGCATGGAAATAGACGATCTGCGCGGCCTGTATTACCGCCATCCTGCCTACGCGGTGGCGCTGGCCGTGTGTCTCGCGTCGCTGGCTGGCCTGCCCCCCTTCGCCGGATTTTTCGGCAAGTATCTGGCGTTTCAGGCGGCCTTCCAGAACGGGTATGTGTGGCTGAGTGTGCTGGCAGCCCTGACCAGCGTGGCGGCCCTGGTCTATTACCTGCGCCCCGGCATGCTGATGTTCATGCCTGACCGCACGCCAGCCCGCGAATACCCGCACGGCCAGCGCACGCCCACCAATTTTGCCGTGGTACTGGGCGTGCTGGGCGTCACGTTGCTGGGAATCTTGCCCAATATCTGGTACGGCTGGGTACAGAATCCGGCCATCTGGCAATTCCTGGCAGGAAGGTAACGAGGGAGAGGAGGGAAGATCGTGGATCGTGATCAACCCCCTCCCACACTGCCTGGATTCACAGTCAATGTATGCCGAGCACAAAGAAGAAGGCCGCCCCAGTTGGGCGGCCTCACTTCTTTAACTCTGTTCCTCCAATTTTAACCCTGTTTCTCCAATCCATCCTTCGCGGTTCTGCTGTACCTACTCCCTCTGGTCGCGCTGATATTTCATCCGGTAGCGGCTGCGGCTGGCGGCCTCGATCAGTTCTACGGGCGTGCGGATATCGGGCGTGGTGGTGGCTGCACCCACACTGGCCCGCAACGGAATGTCGCGGTAGGCGATGTTGTCGAGGGTACGCTGCACGCGCTCGGTGATGACGGCCAGATCCATGTCGTCGGTATTGTCGAGCAGGATGGCAAATTCATCTGCACCCCACCTGAACACCACATCGCCCCGGCGTTTGTGAGACTGAATGCGTGAAGCGAGGTCGCGCAGCAGTTCGTCTCCGGCGCTGCGTCCATAGGTGTCGTTGACCTTCCGGAAGCCGCTGAGGTCGACCAACAGCAGCCCCAGCGGGCGTTCGGCCCGGCCTGTCCAGCGGTGCTCGATGGCGCGGGTAAAGGCCAGTCGATTGCCGAATCCGGTCAGAGGGTCCAGGGTGCCCAGATGGCGCAGATTCCACCACCGTTCCAGGGCCACCAGGGCCGTGCCCAGAATGGCCGCCAACGAGATGGTCACTCCGGGCAGCACGATATTGGCCAGCCACAGTGGGAGGGCCAACGACAGGGCCACCAGCGCGATACCAAAGCCCCAGAGTCCCCGTGCCAGGACCGCTGCCACCGCCGCCAGAATACACAGCAGTACGGTGAGCCACAGCGGCACCTGTTGGAAGGGTGCACTCAGGAGGCTGGACACGGCCCGTGCCTGAAGCAGGGCGCCGGGAACTACTTCTCCCGTCACGTCCCGCAGGGTTTGCCCACCCAGACCCGAACTGCCCAGTCCACTTGCGGTCAGGCCAATCAGCACCACGCGGCCCTGAAGATCGCTGTAGCGTACATTGCCGTTGACCACATCCCGGAAAGACAGGACAGGCAGGCGTTGCAGGTCGGGGCGGCTGTACCGCAGCACGCGTGGGGTAGCGTCCAGCGGGATATCGCGGCCCGCGATCACGGCCACCTGCCGCGCCAAACTGGGCACCAACCGGCTTTCTGGCCCAGCGGTGCCCGTTTCCCGGTAAGCCGCCTGATAAGAACGCACGATGCCGTCTGAGCCGATGTTCAGTGCACTGATCCCTGTGGGTGAGCGCCAGTCGGGAGGGGCGGTAGAGCTGTCTTCACCGGGAGCAGTCGCCAGCACCACATTTGGGCGGCTAAACGCGTCGGCCAGGCGCTGATCGTTCTGGGTCGGATCGCTCAGAATAACGTCTATGCCGATGGCCCGCGCCCCAGCCTCATCCAGAGTCTTGAGGGCCTGTCCGTACAGTTCGCGGGGCCAGGTGTCCAGCCGCCCGTAATCGCGCAGGCTGGCGTCGTCGATGCCCACCACCACCACACGCTGATCGGAGGGACTGGGGAGGGCCCGGTTCAGGGCGTCCTCCAGGCGCACATTGTCAGGGACCAGCAGGGCCAACGCCGCAGCCAGGAGGATCGCCGCCGGAACGGTATAGCGGGCCAGTGACCGTTCAGGGGAGAGCAGCATGACTCTCGTTTCCGGCCTGATCCTGCACGCTGACCCGGATGGGAACGGCAGATGCAGGCGCGGGCAGCAGCACACTAAAATGGCCCTGTACGCGCCAAGTGTAGCTGAGGTCGTCTACAGTGACGGTCAGCAGGGGCTGAGGCGTACCCACGTCGGCCACCTCTCCCGTCAGGGTCAGAATGCGGCCCTTTACGCTGGTCTTCAGATTGCTCAGAGCGGGCGCGGTGCGGTCAAGACGAATCTGGCGGGTCTGCGTCATGGTCTGTCCAAAGCGGGTGGCCTGCACCTGCACGTCATACTCTCCTTCTGGAAGGGTGTCTTGCAGGCGTTTCAACCGGAACAGACCCTCTGTGCCTGCTGCGGCGCTCAGGTTCACGGTACGCCCGGCGATGGTGGCGGTCACGGTGGCGTCGGGCAGACTGCGGGCAGACAGGGCCAGGTCCTGCAAACTGGTTGGCGTGGGGTCGAGCTTGAAGACCAGGGGCCGCGCCCGCTCTGCGTCAAGCGCCAGATTAAAAGCATCTAGGGCGTCGGGCGTCAGCGGTGCCGCCTGACCACCCTGTTCCCGCTGTTGGCCCTGCGACACGGTAACGTCCTCATCGCTGGGCAGCGCCACTTGCCCTTCAAAGACTTTCACGAGTCCGTTGGCATCCACCCGGAATATGGTTCCGCGGACCGCCGTGCTGACCACAGGCGTGGTGATCTTGTAGCCGCCCTGCCCCTTTTCCACCACGTTCCAGGCCGTGCCGCGCAGCAGTTGAAGGGTCACCTCCCGGCCCTGAGCAGTTTTATCTATAGCAATCACGCTCAGTTCGCTCTGCTCGGTCAGGCGCAGGTAGCCGCCGCCCGTAAAGCCCACTTCGGCCCAGGCGTTGACATCGGTGGTCAGCCGTTCACCTGCGGCCAGATCGTCGTTCACAGCGGCATTTACAGGGGCGGCCCCCACCCGAAAAATCTTGACAGCGCCGCGAGTGGCCTCCACAGTGGCGGTTCCGGCTCCCTTGAACTGGGCTGAATACCAGGGATCGGTTTCGCGGAAGGTACTGATCTGACCGGTCTTGAGCGCGATCTGTTGGCCTGCCTGCACGGTGGTGATCCGGGCTCCCATGGCCAATCGGCTGGTGCCACTGATCACAGCCACCCGCAATGTCGCGCCGCCCGGTGCCAAATCCACCCGCACCCGGCCCTTCCCATCCAAAAACAGGTGGTTGCCCTGCACATGCACCGTCACTGGGCCCTCCAGCAAAACCTGTCCTTCCAGGAGGTCGGCTTCCTTCAGGTAGGTTCTGATCTTGGAGGCGCTGCCCACCACCACCTGGCCTGTCCCACTTTGCAGGACAGCGCGGCCTGTTCCGGTGCGGAGGCCCAGCGTTACTGCGGTGGTTCCGACCTGTGAGCGCCAGATATTGCCCGGTTCCTGAATCTCCACCCGTCCGGCGGCTTCCTTGACGGTCAGAAAGGGGGCGGACTGTGCACTGACCACCCCGAGGTTTAAAGCGCCCACCCACAGGCCAAGGCCCAACAGTCCAGCACTCAAGCCGCGCCTCGCGGGAGCTTGGTTCTGAGAACGTTGGAACGTGGAGACAGGAGCAGACAACTTCACTCGTCTAGTCTAAGCGAAGAATCTGACAATATTACATCTGACTGCCAGAAATTTGACATCAGGCTGGGGCGGTATACTTCA
The DNA here is from genome assembly GCA_028287665.1 of Deinococcus sp. GTDB lineage: Bacteria > Deinococcota > Deinococci > Deinococcales > Deinococcaceae > Deinococcus. Next base: position 7,598 of record JAQBPF010000167.1, read on the forward strand.
GGGCGTGCTTGTTGCTGTGCAGGATGCCATCAAAGAATATGGGCCGTTGACCGTGCTGTCTGAGGTCACTTTTGCCGTTCAACCCGGCGACCGCGTGGGGTTGGTGGGACGCAACGGAGCGGGAAAAAGTACGTTGCTGCGCCTGCTGACGGGCGAGATCGCTCCCGATGGGGGGACCGTGCGCCGGGCACCAGGGGTGCGGGTGCGGGCGCTGCGCCAGGATCCGGTGTTTCCCGATGGAGCCACCGTAGACAGCGTACTGGACGCCGCCTTTCATGATCTGGATGCTCTGGAGGCAGAACTGGAAGCTGCCGCCGCCGCCATGAGCAGCGGTACCCCCGAAAGCGTAATGCTGCATGAAGAGGTTCTGGAGCATTACGTGAGGCGTGGGGGCTACGAGCGCCGCAGCCGCAAAGATGCCGTCACACTGGCGTTCGGCTTTCGGGGCCGGGAAACCGATCTGGTGTCGGCCCTCAGCGGCGGCGAGCGCACCCGGTTGGGGCTGGCCGCGCTGCTGGTAGAAAACCCCGATGTGCTGCTACTGGACGAGCCGACCAACCACCTCGACATCGTCATGGTGGAATGGCTGGAAAACTTCCTGTCACGCTATCCGGGCGCGGTGTTGGTCATCAGCCACGACCGGACTTTCCTGGATACCGTGACCCGCGAAACGGCGTATTTACGCGGCGGCGGTCTGAAAGTGTATGCGGGCGGCTATACCGTATTCCGCGAGAATCTGGACGCTGAACTGGAACGCCAGGCGGCCGCCGCCGCGCAGGATGCCAAACAGGTGGCCGCCCTGCAATCCAGCGCCGACCGCATGAAAATCTGGGGGCTGGGCATGAGCAAGCTGGCCCGCCGTGCCAAAGCCATGCAGGCCCGCGTCGACCGGATGCAGGCGCGCGCCACCGCCGCCCCGCCCGCCGCCGAACGCACCACCAGGATCGTGTTTCATGCGCCCGAAAGCGGAGACGTGGTGCTGGACGCCCGCCATGTGACGCGCCGAATAGAGGGCAGGCACGGCCCGCGCACCCTGTTTGAAGATGTGAATGTGCAACTGCGCCGGGGCGAGCGCGTGGCGATTATTGGCCGCAACGGGGCAGGCAAAACTACATTGCTGAAGGCGTTGTTGGGTCTGGAACCCAGCAACGACCCGCGCGCGCGTGTGCTGACTGGCGCAAGGGTCACGGTGGGCTACTACGATCAGGCGCTGCGCGGTGTAGACCCCAGCCAGACCCTCTATGACGTGGCCCGCGAATACGTGTCCAAAGACCCGGAAGCCCACGACCTGCTGGGAACGTTTATGTTTCCCTACGATCAGCACGACAAGCAGGCCAAAATTCTGTCGGGCGGTGAGCGGGCGCGGCTGGCGATGTTGAAGCTGGCGCAGGAAGACCACAACCTGCTGGTGATGGACGAGCCGACCAACCACCTGGATATGGAAATGGTGGAGTCGCTGGAAGAGGCACTGACCGCGTTTACGGGCACCCTGATCATGGTCAGCCATGACCGCGCCTTTATCGAGGGACTGGCTGACCGAATCTGGCTGATCGAAGACGGTCTGTTCTATGAATATCCCGGCTGGGCCGACTACAAGGCCAAGCATAAGCCCGTGCTGCCCGAGGTTCCGGTCGTGGTGGCTGCGCCGAAGCCTGCACCCGCCAAAGGCAAGGGCCTGTGGCATCTCAAGCGGCAGGTCGAAGTGCTGGAAGCCGAGATCGCCCGCCTGGAAGCGCATCTGATGGACGCCCAGAATGCCCTGCATGCAGCGGGCGCAGGGGCCGACTACGCCGCGCTGGGACAGGCTGCCCATAACCTGGAGGCCGAGCTGGAAGCCAAAATGGCCGAATGGGGAGACAAGCAGGCGGAAGTCGAGGCCAAGGGGGGCTAAAGCAAAAGCGGATTCGCCTTCAG
>JAQBPF010000169.1 GCA_028287665.1 Deinococcus sp.
CCCACCAGTCGGCCCGCCTCGTTGCGTTCAGGTTCCAGCTCGCCCAGGCCGCCCAGCAACTCGGTGGAATAGTCGCGGAAGGCCGCGTTTACCCGGTCAAAGGCAGCGCGGGTGGCGGTATTTTCCAGGTCTTCCAGTTCGGAGAGGTGGGCCCGCAATTCTGCGCCAGCGCTCTCGGCGTCGTGCAATTCGGCTCTCAGGCGGTCCAGCTCGGCGGATTCCTCGGCGTGATCGGCCTCGGCGCGGGCGTTTACCGGACCCAGTCCAGTCAGTTCGGTGCGGGCGCGGGTCAGTTCGGCGGTCCACTCGCGGGGAGTGCCGGGAGGCAGACAGCCTGCGGGCAAGGGTTCAAGGCTGCCCTCACGCCGCGCCATCAATAGGCGCAGGTCATCCAAACGGGTACGGACCTTATTTTGTTCGGCAATCAGGTTGGCATAGGCCCGCGCCACAGCCTCACGGGCGGCCTCGGTGCGGGCCAATTCGCCTTCATCCAGGGTGCCCAGCGCGGCTTCGCGGCGGGCCACTTCGGCCTCAGCGGCTTGCAGGTGCACGTTTTGGGTGCGGGCCGCCTCGGCGTTGGCGTGCAGGCGGGTATCCAGGTCGGCGGCGCGGGTGGTGGCGGTCCGGTAAGTCCGCCAAACGGCGTCCAGTTCACGGCCAAAAGCCAGGGCTTCCAGTGCGGCGCGTTCGGCGGCACGGCCTTCCTCGGCGGTCTGGCGGGCCGAAAGCAGTTGGGCTTCCAGGTACGCAGGGTCAGGCATCTGGACACCAGCCACGGAAGGGTCGGGCAGAGGCTGGGCAGGAGCGAGGCGGCTGTGCAGGCGGTCGCGGTGGGTGGTCAGGCTCCGAATCTGGGCGTCCAGTTCGGTCACGCGGCGCTCGGCAGCGCGTTCTTCCTGTGCGGCGGCTCCGTGGGACCCCAGCAGAGCGCTGTGTTCTGCCGCACTGGCCTGCAGTCCTGCCTGCACACGTCCCAACTCGGTGTCAAGTGTATTCAAGGCCCGGTTGGCCTCCTCCAACTCGGCGTCCAGTTCCTGAAACCGGCGTTGGTCCGTCAGTACCCCCGTGCCCGTATCGCGCAGGCGTCCGCCGGTGATGGCTCCGCCGGGTTCCACCACTTCGCCTTCCAGAGTCACCAGACGGGGGCGGTTGGGGTGCGTGCGGGCGATGCGGTTGGCGTCACGCAGCGTCTCCACAATCAGGGTGTCGGCCAGAATCGCCTCGCCCACCAACGGCGGGTCTGTGGGGCACAGGTCGGCCAGATTACCGCGCACGCCCGCTTCTCGGAGCAGGGCGGCGTCGCGCCGGGGGCGGGCACGGATCAGGTCCAGCGGCAAAAAGGTTGCCCGGCCCCCACTGCGCTTCAGTTCCTCAATGATCTCGCGTGCATCCTCGCCCCGGTTGACCACGATCTGCTCCAAGCGCCGTCCTAGTGCGGCTCCCAGGGCCACCTCATACTCGGCGGGCACGGTCAGCAGGTCGGCCACGGAGCCCACGATGCCGGGATGCTCCAGCCGCAGGGCGTTGCGTGCGCCCTCGCCGTAGCGGGCGTAACTGTTCAGGGTGTGCTCCAGCCGCTCGCGCTCGCGGCGCAGGGGAGCCACGCTGGCTTTCACGCGGCCCAGTTCCGACTCCAGGTGGCGGGCCTGATTCTGGGCCTCCTGCCGGGTGCGGGTCACAGCGCCAAGGGCACTCTCGGCCTGTCGGCGGGCGTAGGCGGCGGCACTCAGGCGCTCCTGTGCGGCTGTCCAGGCGTCCTGCGCGGTGTCCAGGTTGCCCTCGGCGCGTTCGAGTTCGGCCCGCAAGGTTTCGGCGCTGGCATCGGCACGGGCGGCTGTTTCGGCGGCTTCGGCGACGGCAGCTCGGGCGCGGGTCAGCTCGTGGTCCAGTGTCCGGGCGCGGCGTTCGGCGGCCTCGGCGTCAGTCCGTGCGGCAGCGGCAGAGGTCGTCAGGGCAGCCAGATCAGGGGCAGGCTCGCTGGGCGGCGTGCTGGGAAGGCTGGCCTGTTCTGCCCTCAGCGCCGCCGCCTCATTCAGCAGATGGGCGCGGTAGCGTTCGGCCTGTGCAGAGGCGTCACGGGCGGCCTGCAAAGCGTCCAGTGCCCCCGCAAAAGCGTCCCGGCGGGCACGGGCGATCTGGGCAGCGTCGCGGGCGGCTTCAACGGCGGCTGCAGCAGACTGGACCTCGGCGGCCAGCGCGGCACTGCGGGCCTCGGCAGCAGCGGCCTCCAGGTTGGCCTGGGCCAGTTCACGCCTCAGGGCGTCCTGCCGTTCGCGTTTCAGGGCGTCTTCCAGTGTCAGCACACGCAGGCTGAGGGCGCGGTGGGTGCGGGCGTCGTTGGCCGCGCGGTTCAGGCGGTTCAGGGCTGTTTCCCGTTCTCCCAGCAGCAGGCGCAGCCGATCCAGATGCAGGTCGGCCTCGCGCAGACGGGCTTCGGTTTCCTGCCGTGCCGTCACTGCCCGCGACAGTCCTGCCGCTTCCTGGACGTACCCCAGCAGCGTGCGGCCCTCGGCCTGGACCACGCCGCTGACCTCGCCCTGCCCGATGACCGCCAGACCTCCCGGCCCCAGACCTGTGCCCCGCAGGGCCGCCTGCACGTCGCGGGCACGCACAGGACGGCCCTGTAAGTCCTGTTCGCCTGTTCCGTCGCGGTAGACCCGGCGAGACACGTTTATCCGGCCCTCGGAGGTGTGCAGTTCTAATCCCACTTCGGCCAGACCCAGGGGAGCCTTGCCGCCGCTCCCGTGAAAAATCAGCTCGGTGCCGCGCCCGGCCCGCAACTCACGTGCCCGCGCTCCATGCGTGGCCCAGCGAATCGCCTCGACCACATTGCTTTTGCCGCTGCCGTTGGGACCAATCACCGCCGATACCCCCGGCCCAAATTCGAGCCGGGTGCGGTCGGCAAAGGACTTGAAGCCTTGCAGCGTGATCGCCTGCAGGATGTGGGGGTGGAGGGGAGGGGATGGGGTCATGGGGCAACGGAGTGGGGCTGGGGGTCAAAAAGAGCTTGGGGCGTTGGCCGCCGCCGCTCATGTGCCTGCTCGGTTCAGACAAGGCGACTTCTGAGCCAGAAATTCTAAACTATGGAACCAGGTGCTGAGCCAACCTTACTGGTCAGCGCAGTCCTGCCGTGTAAACGCCTCGCGCAGATCAAGGTGCCCCAGCGTATCTACATCCTGCCCATTCAGCAGGAAGGTCACGTCCTCGCCCCGAGTTTCAAGCAGGGTCCGGGTCAGACTGCACAGCAGCACGCGCTCGCCGCTGCTGCCGTACTTGAGGCTCTGGTAAGTGCTGGGCAGGTCTACAAAGTAATGTGCGCCGCGAATATAGACCTTGGGGGCCGCCGTGCCTTTGGGCACCACAGCCAGATTGCCGGAGGCGCTTGGCCCGGTGGCCCAGACGTTCAGGGCGGCCTGTGCCAGAGCGCCCGGATTTTCCTGGGTCACCTGGACTGTGCGGGTCTCGGCCTTCAGGTTCTGCACCTGGGCGTCGCTGTAATACACTTTGACTTTGACGTCGCGCCGCTGCGCCAGCTGCAATTTGGGCGCGTCGGGCTTGGCGGGCGGCTTCTGAACCATCTGATAAGCCATATAGGCGGCCACCAACAGCAGCAGCGTAACCACATTGAACAACGAAAACAGACGCTTGATGACGCTCACTGTGTGGCTCCCTGCGGGGTAGAAGCCGCCGCGCCCAACTGACTGGCATTGTTGGCACGGGCCGTGAGGTAGGTGGCCACGCTGCGGGCCAGCGCCACGCCCATCGCCTGAAGGCGGGCTTCGGTGCCCAGATTGGCGCGGTCAGCCGCGTTGCCCGTCCAGCCCAATTCCAGCAGCAGGGCGGCCTGTGGAGCCTCTCCCAGCGTCAGGAGGCGCGAAACGCTGTCCTGCTTGGCCGTGACGCCGCCGCCGCGCAGTTCGCCGCGCAACAGTTCACTCAGACGCCGGCTGCCGCCTGGGCCTCCCACGACCAAGGCCCCGTAAGGCGGCGTGGTGCCTGCCCGCAGGGTATTGACGATCTGTGTGCCTGCCCGGCCCGTCTGCTCGTAGACCGTCACGCCGCCGCGTCCAGTGCCCGGAAAACGGCCCAGATCAAGAGCCAGAAAGACATCGCTCTGGCGAACCAGGGTCAGTTTTTCGTTCAGGCCCATCGCGCTGCCTGACTCGCGGGTGACTTTTACCTGCCAGCCTGCTTTGGAAAGCAGTTCGGCGGCGCGCCGGGCCACGTCCAGCGTGACGTCACGGCCCAGACCTTCAACGCGGGCCGGGTCCAGCACGATCAGGGGCCGCGAAATGCGGTCAAGCAGTGCCACCGTATTGCGCGGGATACCCGGCCCGGCGTCGATGACCACCCGCGCCCCGCCGGTCCGGACCACCCGGTAAACGCGGTAACCGCTGCCAGGAGGCAGAGGAAAGCTGAGCACCAGATCGTTGCCCTGGGCCTTGACCTCGGCGGCAGGTACGAAAGCGCCGCGTGTGGTGTAGCGCCGCGCCTCTCCTTTCAGCCCGCTGAGGGTGATCTGAACGGTGGTGCCGCGCAGTTCATCCTTGAATTCCACGTCTCTGGTCAGGTCCAGCACCAGCCGGTCGGAATCTTTGCCTGTGCGGCTGCTGACGCCCTGCAATGTGGGCGAGGTGACCCGGAAGTTGCCGAGTTCGTAGGTGGCTCCCAGGCCCCTCGCCAACGTGTCGAGCGGCAGATACAGGTTGCCGTTGACCAGAGTGGCGGTGCGTCCTGTCACCCGCTGGGTGTCGAGTTGCACGGTATTAAAGGCCGTGGTGGCCCGCTGCTGGTCCTCGTCTATGGGCAGCAGGAGGGTATGGCCGTAGCCTTCCACGCGCACCAGAGACCCGTCCTGCTCCACTTTCAGCAGGCGGCTGAGCACCTCCCGGCTGGCATATTCAGCGCCGTACAGGCCAATGCTCTGCACCTGCGAGCCCGCCAGATTCAGGCGAGTCAGGGCCACCTGTGCCCCCGCGATACCCGCGCACAGCAGCAGGGCCGACAACATCAGGGGCCGCGAACGCTGCCACCGTCCAGACCGCCAGAACCTGCTCACAGGCTCCGCAGTTCCCGGCGCACGGTTTTTTCGGCCTCGGCGCGGCGTTTGTCGTGCAGCTGTTTGCCGCGTGCCAGCGCCAGTTCCACCTTGAAGACCCGCCCTTTGGCATACAGCCGGGTGGGCACCAGCGTCAGGCCTTTCTGGTCCAGCTGCCGCTTGAGTTTCATGATTTCTTGGCGGTGAAGCAGCAGTCTGCGGGTGCGGCGAGGTTCGTGGTTGTTGTAGGTCGCCTGGGTATACACCGGAATGTACAGCCCTTCCAGTTCTACATTTCCATTCGTAAGGCGGGCGAAGGCGTCGCGGAAATCCACTCCGCCCGCCCGCACGCTTTTGACCTCGCTTCCGGTCAGACTGATGCCCGCCTCGAAGCGCTCCAGCAACTCGTACTCGTAATGAGCGCGGCGATTCGTGTACACGCGGGGCATTCTAGCAGGGCCAGCAGGGTTGCCGCCTCTGCCCGCCCCACGTCGGCTGAATTCCCCGGTTTATTTCTGGGGCGGACGGCTGGGACGCACTTCGACCCGGCTGGGCAGCGTGCGTACCGGCATGTTCAGCAGGTCGACCGTCAGCTGCGCGATGTCTTCCGGCTGAATTTTCCAGGCGTCTTTCTGATCGTCGGGCGTATGGCCTGCAAAGTGGGTGGCCACGCTGCCGGGCATGATCTGCGTCACCTTAATGCCGTGCTCGCGCAGGTCCAGCGTCAGCACTTCCGAAAGCCCATTGAGGCCGAATTTGCTGGCGTTGTAGGCTCCGCCGCCTGCAAAGGGGTTCTTGCCCGCCAGACTGGAGAGCGTAAAAATGTAGCCGCCACGGACCTTGAGCGCCGGAATGCCTGCCTTGATGGTGTAGAACGCCCCGCTGAGGTTGGTGTCTATAACGTCTTGCCACTGCTCGATGCTCAGGTCGGCAATGTTGCCGAAATGGCCCACGCCCGCATTCACAAACAGCACGTCCAATCCGCCGAAAGCCGCGACGTGTGCGTCCACCTCGCGCTGAAGGGCCGCCGGGTCTTTCACGTCACACACCACGCCCCGTGCGCCCCGTCCCACAGCGGCGGCGGCGGCCTCGACCTCATCGGCGCGTCGGCTGGTCAGGGTGACGCCGTAGCCCTGTTCGGCCAGAGCGTGCGCCACAGCAAGGCCAATACCTTTGCTGGCTCCGGTCACAAAGGCGCTCTTCTGGGTGGTCGTCGGTTCAGTCATGCCCGAACGCTAACACGCCCCGTACGGTTGGCTGGGGGGCTTTTGCTTCACTCTATTCATCAACGCTGCGTGATCAGTGCGCCGATGTCCTGTGTGCGGGCCTGCCAATCGGTTCTGTGCCGGACCATGGACTGTGCAGCAACCGCCGACGCCATCAGGCCAGTGCCCAGTACCGCAGACAGCAGGCCAGCCCAGCCCGAAAATGAGAGGCCGAAGAGCAGTCCCGCCGCTCCGGCACAGGCCACCCAGGCAGCCCGTTTGACCAGGCTGATCGCTGCACAGTGCCGCAGATAGGCCGAATTGACCGCCGGACCGAAGAGGCGGAACCGGAAAGGGGAAATCTGTTGGTCGTTCGGCAATCCAGGAGAATGAACCATAAATATCCAGGGAGCCTATGCCAAACCTTGAACGGAAATCAGCCCCCAATTGGGGAACTTTTACCCCTGAACGGGTGAAGTCTGCCCTCAAAATGACAGCCCCCAGCAACCACTCTGGGTCATTGGGGGCTGGAAATGGACGCCTCTGATCCGGATTCCAGACTGGAATTCATTTTCAGTGCCTTCCTGAAGGGGAGCGGTCTGGCCGGAATCCGCCTGAGTTCGTCGGCTTACGTCAGGGCAGTTTCTTGGCGATCACGTCGTACATATAGTTGACGAATTCCGAGCGCTTTTGAAGCAGAATGCTGATGCCGAAGTCTTCCCGCACGGCCATCTTCTGGCCATTGGGAAGTTCGAAATCCAGCCGTCCACCCAGTTTGGCCCAGGGAACCAGGGAACGGGGGGCAATGAAGGTGGGCGTGACCCGGATGGCTCCGGGCGTGGCCACGTTGGTGGCAATGGTGGCGGTGGGATAACGGCGGGTAATCGCGCCTGCCGAATCGCGCTTCATGGCTTCCAGAATGCTTTTGCGCTGGTCGGCCCCCACCAGATTGATGTTGCCCTCCACGCGCGGTTCCAGAATCACGTAGGTGGCGGTGGCCAGTCCGGCGTTGGTCCAGGTGGGGGGCGCGGTGGGGGCAACAGCAGTGGCCGTCCCCAGGGTCAGGGTTGCCAGAAGGGTGCAGGCCAGAATCGGGGTCTTCATGGCCCTACTCCATCACAGCCTGTCTGACTGACCGTGAAGCGAGTGTGAGGGCCTGGGCAATCGGCATCAGCTTGGGGCCTCTGGCCAGGGTGAGAGTGCAAAAAGGAGTGTTTGGCACACTGGAAAGCACCCCCCCCGAAATACACATGTCCTCACGTGTGCCGTCCGATTTGGGGGCAGCCTCTCCTGGGCGGGCTAAACTGAGCCATGCAGGAACTGCTGGAAATCATGCGCCGTTTGCGTGCCCCGGACGGCTGTCCGTGGGACAAGGAACAGACCCACGAAACGCTGCGTCCCTACCTGTTGGAAGAAGCCGCTGAGGCTGCCGACGCCGTTGTTTCGGGCGACCGGATGGAACTGGCAGGCGAACTGGGCGACGTGCTGTTGCAGGTGGCCTTCCATTCGGTGATTGCCGAAGA
>JAQBPF010000176.1 GCA_028287665.1 Deinococcus sp.
AACACAAGGATGTTGCCCGAAGTGTGAATTAAGTCATGTCACGCACCCATCACGGTCATCTGGTGCCGAGTAGTAAATTTCACACTTCTGGGCCGGGAAAGCATGAATTTGTCAGAAAGGTCGGAACGCTGCATTTCTATTCAGATTTCTATTCAGCAGCCAGCTGCGGCCTCCAGACCAAATTGGCCCTCAGTGCTGGCCAGCCAAGACGGCATCGGCCACCCGCAGGCCCACGTCCAGCCCGGCCGAACCGTCCACGCTCCAGTGAATGCCTCCCACACTGCGGCTGTAGGCAGCGTCCTGTGCATCTTTGGTCAATTGGGCGGCGTCGCCCGGGAAAAAGGCAGCCAGGACCCGCGCCGCTGCCCCGCTGACACTGGCATGGCCGCTGGGACAGGAGGGAAAGGGGGGGGTGGCGATCAGCGGTTTCCACCCGGCAAGGTCAGCCGATTGACCTGGCAGCCAGTTCTGTGGCCGGGCACGTTGTACTGAAATTTGGCGCGCCAACACGCGATAAAAGCGTCGTGGCCGCTGACGGCGGTGAGGGCCAGCACCCGCGCTGTATCGGGGCCAGTGAGCGCGTGCTGGCGCGTGAGGGACGAGGCCTGCTCCAACCACATCCCGGCCGGAGTCACCGTGCCTGCTCCAGCCGCCCAATGGCGGGCCAGAGCGCGGTCCGCATCGGTCAGCTGGGTTTGCAGTCCTGCAAATTTGGCGCGGTCTGCGGCAAATTCAGGGGCATTCCAGGCGGGAGGCGGCGTCACCTGCGGCAACGTCACTGCACCGGTGGCCATCGGGCTGACCCATCCCCAATTCATTTCCAGCGCCTGTTGGCCTGCCAACGCCTGCCACTTGCCCTCTGAAAGTGACTGCGGACGGGTCGCGGCGGGGCGGTCTGCGTGGTCGGCACGCGCAAAGAGCAGCACGCAGTCGGCAATGACGCCCGCCACCGCCCACTCGTCCGGGCCGTGTGGAAGGGCCGCCAACTGCTGCTGTAGGGCTTGGTTCAGGCCCGCCACATCCTGCGGAAACAGGTAGCTCTGGAGGCGCTGGGCAGCGATGGCAGCCACGGCGTCACTGTTCAGGGCGCGGCCAGAGGCACTGGTAATGGTCTGCGCGTCGCTGACGGTGACCAGAACGAGGGCCAACGCGCGGGCCGCCCGCACCGGATTCAGCTTTCGTGTGCGGATCAGGGTCAAGGTGTCGGTAGTGATCCGGCGCGCCAGATCCGCGCTGAGGGTGGTCGGGGGTCCGGCAGCCACCTGACGGAGGCGGCGCTGCACATTGGGATGGTTAGCGTAGGCCAGAAAAGCGCGGCTGGGCAGTGCCACAAACGCTGGCAACTGGACAGAGGCAGACGGTCCTGCGGTTGGAGGTGCAAGTGCAACGCCGGGCTGAGCGGCCGCCAGAGACCCCGCCCAGAGCATCAACGTCAAAAGAGGGAAAGTGGGAAACTTCATGTTCCTAAATTACCATCTATGTAAGATTTTTCTCATCAGGCTGGATGATCTGCCTTTATCCAACGGGTGGCATCTCTGGCCCTATTGCCCGGCCATAACCCTGCTAGCCTGCCCCGCGTGACTGCCTCCGCTTCTTCCCGCTCCGGCCTCTCGGACACCATTGCTGCTATTGCCACCGCCCCCGGCAGCGCGGGTGTGGGCATCGTGCGGGTCAGCGGCCCGAAGGCGCTGGCGGTGGCCGATGGAGCTTTTGTGGGCAAGCGGCGGCCCTCGCGCACCGCTGGTGGACGCTTTCTGTTTGGGCAACTGGTGGGTGCAGACGGCGAGGTGCTGGATGAAGGCCTCTGCCTGATTTTTCGGGGCGGGCGCAGCTATACGGGCGAGGATGTGGCCGAATTTCAGACCCACGGCAGCCCGGCAGTCCTGGCGCGGGTGCTGGCGCGGGCGCTGGAACTGGGGGCCCGCCCCGCCCGCCCCGGTGAATTTACCCTGAGGGCCTACCTGGCCGGAAGGCTGGACCTGGCGCAGGCCGAAGCCGTGCTGGGGCTGGTGGAAGCCCAGACCGACGCGGCCCGCAGGCAGGCCAGTCTGGGATTGTCAGGGGCGCTGGGGGCGAGGGTCACGCGGATTGCCGCCAATATCACGCGCACGCTGGCGGCCATTCAGGCCATGCTGGATTACCCCGAAGAAGGCGTACCAGACGAAGACCGCGCCGCACCGCTGGCCGCAGCAGAGGCCGATCTGACGGCGCTGGTGCAGAGCGCACGTGCCGGACAGATTTCGGCACGCGGCGCACGTCTGGCCCTGATCGGGAGGCCCAATGCGGGCAAAAGCAGCCTGCTGAACGCCCTGCTGGGCTACGAACGCTCGATCGTTACGCCCATTGCCGGAACCACCCGCGATTACCTGGAAGCGGGCCTGGAACTGGCAGGCGTACCCGTGACGCTGATCGACACGGCGGGCCTGCGCGACACCGCCGATGAAATTGAAGCGGCGGGGGTGCGTCAGGCCCACGCCCTGGCCGAACGCGCCGATCTGGTGTTGGCACTGGAAGACGGCAGCGAACCCCGCGAAGCCCTGCCCGCTGATTTGCCGGATGGAGCGCGGGTGCTGCGCGTGCAGACCAAAGCCGACCTGCCCGCCGCGTGGACTGATCCGAACGTGCTGCGCGTGAGTGCGGTAACAGGCGCAGGCTTGCCGGAACTGCGTGAGGCCGTCCATACCGCCCTGATCGGAGACGCGGCCCGTGGAGAAGCGTGGCTGACCACCGAACGGCAGGCCGACGCGGCCCGGCGGGCCCTGACCCAGGTGCAGGCGGCTGTACATCTGCCCGATGACCTCGCCGGATATGAGCTGGAAGAAGGCCTGCGTGCCCTGTCAGACCTTACCGGACGCGATGTACAGGAAGACGTGGTGGACGCCGTATTCCGGAATTTCTGCGTGGGGAAATAAGAGGCAGTGAGTGCGGGCACTCCGGGAAGTGGTGCGCCCAGGCAAGCTCTGACACCCGGTTGCCCCTCTCTACACTCCCTTGTTGATGGGGCCGCTTTTATCGGGCGACATCTGGTTTATCGGGCGACCAACCCCGGCCTTGGCCACAGCCGGAAATTGGTTGGCCCCGCCACCTCTCTGAGGTCTACCAGGCCGTAGGCGCGGGAATCGAGACTGGCCCCGATCCGGCGGTTGTCGCCCATGACCCACAGCTTGCCGGGCGGCAGCGTTTGAGCATTCTGATCGCCAATAAACCCGTCGCTGACGTAGCTTTCGGCCAGCGTGCGGCCATTGACCACCAGTTGCCCACTGCGAATAGCCACGCTGTCGCCGGGCAGGGCCAGGACCCGCTTGACGTTGTAGGGGCGGTGCTGAATGCCCCAGACCGTTTCAAAGGCGTAGGGGCTCTCGGCAGGTGCCTTGAAAATAATGAGGTCGCCCCGGCGCGGGTAGGGTGTGGGCAGCCCCCAGGCCCGCAACCAGCGGGGATATTTCAGCAGCAGCAACAGGTCGCCGCTTTCCAGGGTCGGAGACATGCTTTCACCGTCTACGCGGGCAAAGGTGCCGATAAACGTGGTGATCAGGTAGACGGGCAACAGCGCGCCCAGCAGCCAGATCCGAATGAAGGCCCGCCCCCCAGAGGCAGGGCGGGGGGAGGAAACAGGCGTCACGCCGACCATGCTAGCAGCGGCACAGATGAGCCTGTTTGATGAGAGCCTGACTGCCCTGATTAGCTGAACAGCCGGTTTGTCTTCATGCCTGCTTCAGATTTGGGGGGCACAGCGCAGACGGGCGGTACGCTACCTGCCATGACGGCTCAGGAACTGATTGTGGACAAGTACGAAGAGGGCACTGGAACGCCCGCTCAACCCGGAAAAATGGTGCGCGTGCACTACGTGGGCACGCTGGAAAATGGGCAGAAATTCGATTCCTCCCGCGACCGGGGCGAGCCGATCGAGTTCCCGCTGGGCGTGGGCTACGTCATTGCTGGCTGGGATCAGGGCATTGCCCAGCTGCGTGTGGGCGACCGCGCACGTCTGACCGTCCCGGCGCACCTCGGTTACGGTGACGCAGGCGTACCCGGCGTCATTCCTGGCGGCGCAACGCTGGTGTTTGACGTCGAACTCGTCGACGTGCGCTAAACCCGCGCACTACAACAAGGACTTTTCTCTGAGGAAGGCGGCGCTGCGGTGAAGTTCATCAGCGCCGCCTTCGGTCAGCTATTCGTCGGCAGGCTTGTCTTCGATCAGCGTACTGTCCGAGCGGTAGTTGCCCTGTTCATCCAGATTGCCGCCCAACGTCACACTGGTGTCGGTGGTGCCAGGGCTGTCCTGAACCACGCCCGCACGTTCGGCGGGGTCGTTGGGGATGGGCGGGCGGGTGGCGCTCTCCGAATCCGTGCTGCGGTCCTGCGGGGCGTCGCCGTCAATGGTCAGGCCCATCTGCTCGTTGCTGGTATGTCCGGTCATGGGGCAAGCGTAGAACCGGGACCGGGCCTGCGCGTGTGCCCCACGTAAAGCCGAGTTGGGGAAGGGGCGCTTCTGGCCAGCTTCACCTCCGGGAACGTGAAGAATAAAGACCTGTTCATCAGGTCACTTCTGGCATCCCTCACATCCTGCGAACCATTACAATCCTGAGCACACATGAAACGCCTGGCGACCCTGATGACGCTCGCGCTGGCAGCTTCGGCTGCGGCGCAGTCCTTCCTTCCGAGCAGCACGGCCCAACTGATGGCGCAGGCCGCGCCGACTGCTCCGGCAGCCACTTCTGCCGCCCAACCCATTCCCGACAACGTGCTGCGCGTGCGCTACGTGCGCCCCGATGGCAACTACGGGGGCTGGGGCCTGCATGTCTGGGAAGACACGACGGCGGTGGTGGAATGGGCCAAACCACTGGCCCAGACGGGCAAAGACGCAGGCGGTGTGTACTGGGACGTACCGCTGAAAGCGGGGGCCGCCAAGGTGAATTTCATCGTGCATAAGGGCGATGAGAAAGACCCCGGCCCCGATATGTCGGCAGACCTGAGCAAAGGCCGGGAAGTGACCGTGACCAGCGGCAAAGAAGCCTTTGCCTACGGCGCACCCGCCGCCCTGAGCGACGCGCCTGTGCCCGCTGGCACCGCCCGCATCAACTACTACCGCCCAGACGGCAAATATGACGGCTGGGGACTGCACATCTGGGAAGACACCACCAAGCCCACAGAATGGACTGCGCCACTGGCCCAGACGGGCAAAAACAGCTTTGGCGTGTACTGGGACGTGCCTATGAAAGAGGGGTGGGGCAAGCTGAATTTCATCGTGCATCAGGGCGACACCAAAGACCCCGGCCCCGACCAGACGCTGAACAGCGCGGCGGGCAATCAGGCCTGGATCGTGAGCGGCAACGCGGCAGTGAACACCACCCGCCCCGATACCAGCGTGCGCGTGGTGGGCGACCTGACCAAGCAGCAAGCCATCATGCTGGGACGCGATCTGGTGGCCGTGAAGCCCGAATTTGTGCAGCCCGGCGCATTCCTGACGCTGCACACGGACCAAGGCGGCAGCCTGAAACTGACCCCGGCGGGTGTAGAGGGCGGCACCACCCTGACCCTGAACGCGGTGGAAGGCGGCCTGAGCGCGGCGCTGAAGGCCAAAGCACCGTATCTGGCCAGTTACGCCCTGCTGCAAGTGCGCGAGGAAGACCGGGCCAAGGTGGGCGCGGCCCTGCGCGGGCAGGTGGCGATCAGTAGCGCCCTGCCCGACGGCACACTGATAGACGCCACAGGAGTACAAACCGCGTGGGCCTTAGATGATCTGTACGCCTACGACGGCCCATTGGGGGCCACCTGGCAGGGGGCCAAACCCACGCTGAGGCTGTGGGCACCCACCGCTCAGGATGTGAAACTGCGCCTGAGTGCCGCCAACGGCACGGGTGAGCGCACCGTGCCCATGACCCGCGATGCCAAGGGCGTCTGGACGGCGGCGGGCGAGGCCAACTGGAAGGGCCTCGGTTACCGCTATGAGGTGAAGGTCTACGCGCCCAGCACGGGCAAAGTGGAAACCAATCTGGTCACCGACCCCTATTCGGTGGCGCTGAGCCTGAACTCCACACGCAGCATTCTGACCGACCTGAACGACCCCAGCCAGAAACCTGCGGGCTGGGAAGGTCTGAAAAAACCCGCCCTGCGCTCCGTCAGCGACCTGAGCTTTTATGAGCTGCACCTGCGCGATTTCAGTGCCGCCGACGCCAGCGTGCCTGCCGCCCAGCGCGGCACCTACCTTGCCTTTACGCAGGCGGGCAGCAACGGCATGAAACACCTGAAAGCCCTGGCCGACGCGGGCCTGAAGGCCGTTCACTTGCTGCCCACCTTCGACATTGCCACCATCGAGGAAGACAAAACCAAGTGGAAGGCCACGCCCGACCTGAGCAAATTGCCGCCCAACAGTGACCAGCAGCAGGCCGCCGTGACCGCCGTGAAGGACGCCGACCCCTACAACTGGGGCTACGATCCTTACCACTACATGGCTCCGGAAGGCAGCTTTGCCGTGTATCCGGCAGACCGCACCCGCGAATACCGCTCGATGGTGATGGCGCTGAACGCGGCGGGCCTGCGCGTGGTGCAGGACGTGGTGTTCAACCATACGGCGGCCAGCGGCCAGAACAATCTGAGTGTCCTCGACCGCATCGTGCCGGGGTACTACCACCGTCTGAACGTGA
>JAQBPF010000183.1 GCA_028287665.1 Deinococcus sp.
GATGCCAAGCCAGCAGGCCGCTAGTTCTGCTGCGTGAGGGTGCAGCGACCCAGCCGCAACTCTGCCGCCGCTGCCGCAAGGTCTGCCGGATTCGCAGTCGTGCTGGCAACCGCAAAGGCTTCTTCCAGTCGGGCCGCCACCTGCGGGGCTGTGCCGCTGACCAACACCCCCTCCCCTGCCCCGGCAGACAGCCTGCCCACCCGCACACACGCTAGCGCCAGCCCACCGCTCGCCACTTCCCTCAAGTCCAGCCCCACCACAGACTGAGCGGCGGAATCGTACAGCAACGCGCCCCGGTCAGCGCGGAATGTCCACGCTCCGTCCAATTTGGGGGCATCGGCGCTCAGCTTCAGCACGGTCTGGAACTGCTCGCCGTCTGCAGTGGTTCCGGCCAATACCCACGCCTGACCGGGCTGCACCGGGGCCGAAGCGGGCAGGCGCGTGGGTGCAGGCGGTTGTACCCGCACACCGCCCGAACCGCCCGCAGACGCGACGGAAGACAGGAGCAGGCAGGCCAGAAAGAAGGGGCGCATGGAGCGGGGAGGCATGGCCCCAGCCTACAGGCCAGCGGGCGCGGCCCCGGCGTCTATTTGCGTTCTCCAAAGCGCCGGATCAGTTCTGTACGCGAGATGACGGCCAGCTTGGGCGTATGCGGACGGCTCAGGTCGCTGACGCCGTAAGCGCGGCGTAGGGTGCGCGACCACCAGTTCAGGCGGCGCAGCATGGGCGCGGGCAATTCGACCACCGTAAAGCCGTAGAGCCGCAGCACGTCAGAGAAAATGCTGATGCTGAACACGGCAGGGAGGGTGTGCCACTGGGGATCGTCGCGCAGGGCGGCAGCGAGGTCGTGAATGGAATGCTTGACCACGTGCCGCCCCGCCACAGGCCGCTCGGCCAGTTGCACCAGGCGGGCGCTGTCGAGGTGAAACTCTGCGATGCGCTGGCCCGCCGCAACCTCCAGTCCCTGCGGCTGCGTGGGATCGGTCAGCGTGATGGTGGGCAGTGGATAAGGCGCAGTGCCGAGTCGGAACAGACTATGCGCGTGCCCCCCGATGCGCCGAATGCGGCCCGTGCGGTCATACAGCACGTCTACCACGCCCATCAGGTCAGGGATCAGATCACCGGACTGTTCGGGGCGCAGGCCGGGCAGGGAGGGCAGAGGGTGGGGAACGTAGCCGCGTGCCTTCAATTCAGCCAGGAGGGAAGGCAGGGCGTCGGGCGTGCTGGAATGCGTGCCAGACAGAGAAAGCAGGCGGCCCTGCGGCAAGTGGGCGGGCAATCCGGCACTGACCGGCTCCCCCTGTACAGGCGTCAGACCGGAAGCGCGGGCGGCCAGCAACACAACCAGCGGCGGGATATGCGGGCCAGCGGTAAAGAATTGGATTTTTTCGCCTGTAACGGCCTGAAAGGCCTGCTGCGTCTGCTTCAACTTGGTTGCCAGCATCCAGGGGAGCGACACTGCCGAGCCGCCCAGATCAGCGCCCAGCGCGTGCCCAGCCCCCACGATTCGGCGCGTCAGGGCGGGAACCTGGGCGACAGCCTCAGCGTTCACAAAGAAGGTGGCCTTCACTCCAGCGGCTTGCAGGGCGTCTAGCAGCAGCGGCGTAACCGTCGAATCCGGGCCACCTACCAGCATCAGGGCGGCGGTGGGCGTGGCGCTGCGGCCCCGGCGGGCAACTCCCAACCCGGCCCAGCGCCACGCCAGTTGGGAACCGGCCCACAGCAGCGCCGCTCCGGTCAAAACCCCACGTAGACCCCGTTTTCCTTGCATGGGGGTGAATCTAACATGGGGTGTGGGCTGGAGGTAAAACCAAGCTAGAGCCTCGTCTGCTTCTTCCGCCAATGAGTTGAGGCCGTGCCTATCCTGTCCGGGAGGAAACCGAATGTTTCTCACTGCCTCTGACGGCAACCATGAGACGCTCAACAAAGCCGCTACCATCGTGCAATGCTTAAGATTGGCGAGAACATCGGCTGGGATCATGGCGAGGCGCAGGTCTTCCAGGCTTCCTGGCAGGGCCGCCCCGTCATCCTGAAGCGTCACCACCAACCCAGGAAATACATCCGTGAGGTCTACGGCTATCACGTCTGGAAGCAGAACCTGCCAGAACTTTTGTTCACTCGCAGTGAACATCTGGAATTGGTGCTTTCCGAAGAATCAGGCGAATGTGCCCTTGACCTTCTATCTACTGAGGAACTTTACAAGTCGGCAGGCGTGGTTCTGCGGCAGATGCATGACACAGCCCCACTCGGCGTTCCTTTCAGCGATGGCCGGGGCGATCTGTTGGATCAGGTCAACAGATATATTCCGCGTGCGGCGGGCCTGCTCGATGCATCCCAGATCGCAACCATTGAGGCCAGAACCCGCGAATTGCTGAACAATGCGCTGCCCTGTCCCGTCTTACGGCACGGGGACTACACGGCCCGCAATTGGCTCTGGGACGGCACAAAACTCACGGCTATCGACCTGGAACATGCCCGCCCCGGCCCGGCAGTACTGGACATCGCGAAACTCAACAATGCGATATTCGATCAACAGCCAACGTTACGCGCCGCTTTTCAGGAGGGCTACGGACGTGACTGGAGTGACGACGAACAACACTTTCTGCAGGTCATCCGGCACTTCGACGCGCTGACCCTGGCAGTCTGGTGCCATGAACATGCGGACTGGGCTGGAGTTCAGCGGATGCGGGCTGTGCTGGAGGCATTGGCTTCCTAATCCTCGGCCCTCATTTCAGAGGTCTCCCCTACGGCATCGGTACGACCAAGCCCCCCCACAAGGCGCGGCGCTTCCGCTCAGTCTCGTCTTCGGTTGCCGGGGCTGCCAACGACAACACATTTACGTTGGGATGTTCGGCGCTGCCGGGCTGCCAGTCGGGGCCGGGGTTACCTTCCCGCACGAAGTTCAGCCAGGCGGTCTGCATTCTGTGTGCCAGCGCGGCGCGTTCGCGGGCCTGCCCACCACGCATCAGGGCCGACGACAACCCCATCGGGCGGGGCCACAGGAACAGCAGTTCCATGCCGTGCGTTGCGCCGAGGCCCGCCACCTTGGTGCCCCAGTCCAGGCGGTAGCGCCAGAGCGGGGCCGGATGCGCGTCGGCCAGCACGTCGTTCGGGGTATGAAAAAACAGGTCGGTGCCCAGCGCGGTCAGTCCTTCCAGAGTGTCGGGATAGGCCGACAGCAGTCTCAGCACCCGCTCTGGCGAAGCCGTCTGCTCCAGCTTATGCGCCAGATACGTCCGGTCTATCTTCTGAAAAATTCGGTCGGGCAGGCGCACGAACAGCGAATATTCCTCGCGGTTGGCCCCGATCAGCAGCGGCACAGGAGCCAGTGGGCGGGCCAACAGTTCGGCGCGGGTGGCAGGCAACAGCACGCCGTCGAGGTACGGGCGGGAATTCAGGCTGCGTTTCCGCACACCTTCCAGCGTGTGCAGCGCGGCCACAAAGGCACGGGGCGGCAATGTCCAGAGTGCATTGAGGTTGTCACGGCGCACGCCCAGCGCATTGGCATAGGCGCGGGCTATGTCCAGGCTGTTGTCGGTATCGCTGACCTGATTCAGGCCGCCACTTTGCAAAATGGCTCCGGCCAGCAGCGGCGCAGTGGGCGCGTGACCCAGCAGCAAGGCCACGCCCGACGCCCCCGCCGATTGCCCCGCCGCCGTGATTCTGGCCGGATCGCCCCCAAAAGCCGCGATATTGGCCTGCACCCAGCGCAGCGCCGCCACCTGATCCTGAAACCCGGCATTGGGGGCAAAGCGGTCATCGGCAAACAGGCCGCCAAAGTTCGCGTAGCCGAGCGGCCCCAAGCGGTAATTCACGGTTACGACGACCATTTCTCCGTGTGCGGCCAGTTCGCGGCCATCGTAGAGGCGGCCACTGCCCGCCCGGAATGCGCCGCCATGCAGCCAGAACAGCACCGGCCACCCCCCGGCAGGCGCGGCGCGGGCAGGCGTCCAGATATTCAGCAGCAGGCTGCCCTCTACAGACGGCGTCAGCGTAACCGAGGGGTCCAGCGGTTGCAGGACATCAGGGCCAAAGGTGTGGGCCTCTCGGACCCCGGCCCAGCCCCCATGCGGCTGCGGTGGCCGGAAGCGCAAGGGGCCTGCCGCCTGCGCTGCGTAGGGCACGCCCAGCCACGCCCAACTGTGGCTCTGGTCTGCCTTGACCGCCTTGCCGCGCACCCAGCCCGCCTCCGTTTCGCGCAGCAGGGGGTCAGGGAGGCCAGTCATAGAGGCCAATCTAGCGTGCAAAGCAGGCGAGAGCCGGGGGCCTTGACATTCCCCCAGGGCAGACCGCACACGGAAAGGCAGCACGGCAGCATACCCGGACATACAAGCTACACACCTTCAGATCCGCATGACCATCGCTGCATCCTGGCGGCTCAGCCTGAAGGCACTGCAGCTGTACGACGCGCCTGCGCTCGTGCCGCCAGCACAGGCCGAGCTGGCCAGATGACCGGTTCAACTCTCTGAGCAGCAACGCCAGGTGTCCGAACAGCACCTCGCCACGCTGACGCGCCGGGTCTATGGAGACCAGCTGAGCGGCGTGATTCGGCAGGAGCTGGAGCTATCGCTGCGGCAGCGGCACGCGCTGGCAGGCCTGCAAGGCAGCGGGCCAGGCGTGGTGATCTCTCCCGGTCAGAGAAATCCCGACACCGACGATCCCACTGCAATGTGCGTGTGAGATGTGCGTGCCCTCCACGGGATCGCTGAGCACCCCAGACGGCGTGACACTTTCAGTGAAGATCCACACTGGCCACGCCGCCGGGTTGCAGACAGGCCGAGAAGACATCGTCGGGTACGGTGGGAAGCGCCTCGAAAGCGGGCCGGGCAAACAGGTAGCCCTGCATATGCGTGACCCCCAAGCCCAGCAGGCAGCGGGCTTCTTCCAGCGTTTCTACTCCTTCTGCAATCACCATCAGACCGACTTCAGCGGCAAACTGGGCCAGATGCCGCACCAGCGCCGAGCGCCACAGGTCACGGTCAAGGCCACGAATCACGGCCATATCTACCTTGACGATGTCAGGGCGCAGGGCCAGCAGCAGGCCAGCGGTGGCATGCCCCGCGCCGTAATCATCCAGAGCCGTCACAAAGCCGTAGCCCCTATAGGCGTCGATAATGCGCCGTACCCGCACCTCGTTCAGCACCGATTCATGCTCGGTGATCTCGAACATCAGGCGGTCCAGCGGAAACCCCACCTCCTGCGCGGTTTTCAGGGTGGCGCGAATGCAGGTGGCAGGCTCGTACACCGCATTGGGCAAAAAGTTGATAGAGAGCCGCGCCTTCATTCCCAGGCGGGCGGCTGTACGGATGGCCAGCACCCGGCAGTTCTGGTCAAAGTGGTACATATTGGCAGGCGTGACCTGATCCATCACCCAACTCGCAGATTCTCCGTGGGGGCCACGCACCAGTGCCTCATAAGCAAACACTTCATGTGTCAAAACGTTGACAATAGGTTGAAAGGCCATGCTGAGAGTCAGAGACTGTTGATCTGGTATTAAACAAGCTGAGCATCTCTCTTGAATTTCATTTAATGACATGGCTGACCCAACAACGGCATAGACAGCAGCATAACGTCATATGACCTGAGTGGTCTCTAAAGATTCCCTTTAATTTAAGGGGGCCTACCCCACCCTCTCTATCGTTCAGCCAGGACTTGTCCTTCCTGGGCTGTAGTGAGGCTGAGAATCAGGAATATTGAGCCTGTTGAAGAGGATAGGCTGCACCCATGACCTACGCCGCCACTCTGGGGATGAACGTACAGCAGGCCATGCCGCAGCGCACACACGTCTCTTTAACGGTGTCGGGGGCGGGCCTGAATATGCACGGCACAGCACATGGTGGCCTCCTGTTCAGCCTCGCCGATGAGGCTTTTGCGCTGATCAGCAATCTGGAAGCCCAGGCTGTAGCCATAGAAACCCACCTGAGTTTTTTACGGGCTTCGCGTGAGGGATATGTGCTGCATGCCGTTGCCACGACCGAACG
>JAQBPF010000228.1 GCA_028287665.1 Deinococcus sp.
GGCCTCGCCATTGCCCGCGCCCTCACCGAAGCGCAGGGCGGGCAAATTGAGGCGCGGAATCATCCGGGGGGCGGAGCGGAATTTACGCTGACTTTTCCGGCGTGAAGCCTTCAGACTGGATTTACCCCGCTTCCGGCATCGTTCCTTCCACCCACACCGTTTTCTGATCGGTGTAATGCACCTGTCCGGCGGGCGCACCTTTGGGCCGCCACACGTACTTGATACGGGTGTAGTCCACCGGAACATTCCCGCCGCCGCGTGCCTTGCTGTGTGCGGCGGCGAGGCGGGCCGCGTACAGAATGTCGGGCAAATCCAGCTCGCGCCCGCCACTTCTGACCAACACGTGGCTGCCGGGGTAGCCCTGCACATGAAACCAGAAATCCATGCTGCGGCCTAAGCGGTGCGTCAGAGCGGCGTTTTCCTTGTTGTTGCGGCCAATCAGCACTTCCAGGCCGCTGGGGGTGGTGTAGCGCGAACCGTAGGGGCTGCGTTCGGGTTTCTCGCTTTGCAGGGTGGCGCTCAGGGCTTCCAGTTCTTCCAACGACGCGCCGTCCAGTTGTGCCACCCGCTCCTGCGCGGCGTCCAGTTCGGCCCGCAGCAGGGGTTCGCGTTCGGCCAACCGCTCGTACACGTCTTCGCGGCGGCGGGCGCGGGTATAGCGTTTTTCGGCGTTCTGCACAGCACTCAGTTGGGGTTCCAGGGCCACCGGAACCTCACCGCTGCCGTCGAAGGCGGGCAACATCACGCTGGCGCTGCCCGCTGGCACGCTGTGGGCATAGGCCATCAGCAGGTCGGCCTCGGTGCGGTCCTCGGCAGCCACCTCCAATCCCGCTTCGGCGCGGGTCACGTCGGCCAGTTGGTGGGTCAGCAGGGTCACGCGCTTGTCCAGCGGCTCGCGCAGCACTTTGCGAAGGGCCGCCGCCTTGTCGCTGCGGGCCGCCTCGCGTGCGCCGTCCTGCATCACGCCCTCGCTGACCGTCGGATCGGACACGATAGAAGCCAATGCCGCCAACGCGCCCGCCAACCCCTGCTCGCCGGGGGCCTGATCCAGCAGCAACCCGGCGCGGCGGGCCAGTTCTGCGCCCAACAGCAGGCCCAGGCCGTCTATCTTGTCTCGCCATTTGCCGATGGGCACGCTGGCAAGGATCGCGGCTTCTTCGGGCGACAATGCACGCGGGTCAAGTTTCTGGTACGGCGGCGGCGGCGTATACGTGCCCCCAGTGCGTACCGTGCGGAAGCGGTTGCGGCTGTTGGTGATCTCGCGGGCGGCCAACACGATGCGGCCCTCAAACGGCTGTCTCACTTGGGTCTGGCCGCCTTCCGGCATGGCGTCCAGTACCAGCAGGTTGGCATTCCGGCCCGTGACCTCAAAGAGCAGGCGGCTGGGCACCTGATCCACAAAGCCTGTTTCGCCCGAAAAATGCAGCACCAGCACGCGGTCTAATTTGAGTTGCTCGGCCCCCAACAGGTCGCCGCGCACCCGGTTGGCCAGAAAACGCTGAAACCCGTTGCGGGGGTCGCCGCGCAGCCGCTCCCCGCTGATAAACACCACCGGCTGAGGCGGGCGGTAAGACAGCACCAGATTCCCCACACCTTCCAGCAGCAGGGCCGCCGTCGTTTCATCGGGAAAGGCCCAGCCCAGCGTTCTGAGCGGCAGTTTGGGCGCAAGCTCGCGCAGCACCCGCGCCAGCATCAGCCCTTCCAAGGTTGACCCCTCCAGCGGTAAGGCAAGTCAGAAAAGACGGGAAAAATGATCATGGGAGCCATGCTAGCGCTCAGAACGCTGGGAACCTATGGGCCATCAGGCGCAGTGGGCCACCATGAGCAACACGAAAGGCACGAGCCGGAGCCTGTGCCTTGGTCAGACGGGGGCGAGAAATCGGCCGCCCCCACACTGGAACGCTCCCTAAGGGGAGGCCCATTTTTTTGCTTAGAAGAAGTTACCGATACGGAAGTAGAACGCGCCCTTGTTGTTCTGGGGGCTGTACCCGTAATCGAAACGCAGATTGGCCAACCGTGCGCCGTTGAAGCCGACATTGACCTGTACGCCCGCACCGACGCCGTACTTCAGGCCAAACGACTCGCCAGAGTTCCAGGCGTCGCCCGCGTCGGCGAACAGCACGCCGTACACGCCTTCGGTCACGGCGGTGTTCAGGTTGAAGTCGTAGCGGTATTCGCCGCTGGCCGTAAAGTAGTTGGTGCCGAATTCCGAACCATCGGCAATGCCGCGAATCTGCTTGGAGGCTATCGGAGAACTGCCGCCGCCCACCGTGTAACCCGTGCCTGCCGGAGAGGTGCCGAACAGCGTTCCAGCGTTGGCCCGGACAGCAATAACAGACCGGGCGCCGGTCACGCCATTGCCTTTATCAATCGTGCCGCCCACACCAAAGTAGGTGCTGGCACCCGTTTCCACGTCGGTCCAGCCCACAGGCGTTTGGCCGGAGCGCCCGAACGAATAGGCGGGGTCGAAGTTGGCCCGCACGCCGCTGCTGGGGAATTCGGGATTGTTGGTGGTGTCGTAACGCAGACCCAGATTCACGCGGGTGGTCAGGCTGTTGGGGGCCAGGAGCGTCCCGGCCACGGGGTCGGAATAGGGGTCCGGGGTAGGAGTGGGTTCGTCTTTTTGTCGCGGCTCCAAGAAGTAGGTGCGGTAGTTGAGGCCTATGCCTGCGCTGATGCCGAGAGCCTGCGTGATGCTGCGGCCCGCCGATACGCTGAAGCCCGTGGTGCGTACGGTGTAGTCACGGTCGGTATCGTAGCTCTTGTCTTTCAGCGCCTCGTTGGACTTATCGACCAACGTATTGTTGCCCGTGACACTGGTGCCCACATTGGCCGACACGCTGGTGCGGTTGGTGCGGAAGTCGGCAAAGTCGAGGTCAAGCCAGGGAATGGTGTAGGACACGTTGCCCACCAGGTTTTGCTTGGCCTGGTTTTGCTGGGCACCCGCCGAGATGCTGAGGTTGTGACCCAGACCGAACACGTTGGGATTGCTGTACGAGGCGTCGCCCGCCAGGCCAGAAACCGTGTCGTAGGCCAGGCCCAGGCTCACAGGAATACCGGTGCTGGCTTCGGCCAGGGTCAGCACGTAGGTGATGTTTTCAGGCGTCTGAGGATCGCTGGTGGCCGATTCGCTCACGATGGTCACGTAGCCCAGACGGCTGATGTTGCCCAGCGCCTCACGGATTTCGGGAAGACTGAAAGGACGGTTCACGGCAGGCAGTTCGCGCAGGATCACGCGGTCCTGGGTGCGCTTGTTGCCCTGCCACTTCAGGTCGTAGCCCACGATCTTCACTTCGCGGGTGTTGAAGGTCAGCGTGCCGTTTTCAAAGCTCACGGCGTCGCGGGTGCTGATCTCGTAGCCCGCCTTGCGGTAGGCGTCACGCAGCGCCAGGAAGTCCTGCTGGGCCAGTTGCGGGCTGTACACGTCGCCCACTTTGGTGCTGATGGCCGCCTGAAGCGTGGCAGTGGGAACCAGCGTATTGCCCGAAAACACGATGGCTTTAACGGGGCCGCTGGCAATATCGGCAGCGCCGAAGAGCACCGTGACGCGCGAGGGATCGCTGGGGTCGGGTTGCAGGCCAAAGCCCACGGGTTTGCCGGTCTGGTTGGAGAGGGTACGCACGTCGGCCTGAATGCCCGCCAGCGTGAGGGGCTGGCCCACACGGGACTGCAACGTGACGTTCGGGTCACCCAGATCGCTGAGGTCGAGGGCGGCAATTCGGCCTTCTACGGCACGGATTTTCAGCACGCCGTCTTCCAGGCTGCTGCCCTGCGCGTCCACACCGGCCTGCAGGTATCCGGCGGCGTCATAGGCCTGCTGAAGCTGCTGAATAGCGGCAAAGTAGGCGGCAGGCGTAAACTTTTTGGCGTCGTAGAGGGGCTTGAAGATATTCGTGACCGTGGCGGCGGGCAGCAGGGACACGTTCTCCACTTCGACGCGCTTGATGGGCGCAGTTTCATCGACCACAAAGGTCAGTGCCACGGTGTTGTCAGCATTGACCTTCTGGGTCACGCTGATGCTGGGGGCAAAGGGATAGCCTTCGCTGCTGTAATTCTGGGCCAACGCCTCTTTGGCCTGATCGAGCCGCTGAGAGTTCAGGGTCGCGCCGGGAGCCACGTTCAGCAGGTCGGCCACGCTGGCCTTGAAGCCGTCGGCGGGCAGGAAGGTCAGGCCGGTGGTTTCCACGGTGGAGATGGTGGGATTGGGCGTCACGGTAATGGAGAGCGTGTCGCGCCCGCCCACGGTGCGGAGTTCTGCCACAGCAGACTTGAAGTAGCCAGTTGCTACGACTTCCTGCTCGACCTGACGCAGGTTGACGCTGGACAGGGACGCGCCGGGCTGGGTGGTCAGGGTGGCCCGCACAAAGTTGGCCAGCAATTCGGTGGTGCCCGTGACGGTGATGTCCTGCACGGTTCCGGCCTGCTGGGTTGATGTGGGCTGAGCAGGGGTGGTGGGGGTGGTCGGCTGCGCTTGTTGGGCGTGGGCCAGTGCCGGAGCAACCAGCAGCATTGTCGTCACGGCAAGGGTCATGGGGTGTCGCATTCTTCTCCTAGTGTCGCACAAGCCTGCTGGAGTCCGCCCCGGACAGTGAGAATCCTCTGAATGGATCAATCAGGGACAATTTCACCGCAGCGGGGCATAGGCCTGACGACGCACTGAGCTACACCTTCCCGGTTACGGCCCTGAGAAGCGTGAAGATTCCTTGACAGCAACATCAGAAACCGGGCGGCGTGCGGGCAGCAGCCTGGTGCCGACAGACTTGAGTAGGCGGCCCAGACAGGCCAGAATGCCGATGTGAAACAAATAAACATCATTCCTCGAGGGCGGGGGACGGAATGAGCGTGCCAGAGGTCTTGACCCATCTGCGGGCGCTGGAAGCACAAACCGGACGGCCATCAGGAAGCGTGCGTCTGGTGGCCGTGACCAAAGGGCAGCCCATAGAGGCCATTCGGGAGCGGGTGCTGGCGTGCGGCGAACACGTGCTGGGCGAAGGCCGCGCCCAGGAACTGCGGGACAAGGCGGCCCTGATGTCCGGTCATTCGCAACAAGAGTGGCCCGAAATAGAGTGGCACTTTATTGGGACCTTGCAGCGCAACAAGGTCAAGTACCTGAAGCCGGTGACGCTGGTGCACGGCATAGAGGAGGTCTGGCAGGCCGAGGCCATTGCACAGGCGGCGCAGGGTTGGGGCCGCGCGCCCGATCTGCTGCTCCAGCTTCATAATGGAGAAGAACAAAAACACGGTGTCAGGCCAGAGCAATTGAGCGCTGTTTACCATCAGGTGATGCAGACAGGACTGAAGGTACGCGGATTGATGGTGATGGCCCCCGACGACGCCGATGAGCAGGGCACTTTGCAGCTGTTTGAAGACACTGCACGCCGCGCCCATGACCTGGGCTTGCCCGAACTGAGCATGGGCATGAGCGATGATTATCCGCTGGCCGTGCAGGCCGGAGCCACGCTGGTCAGGGTCGGCAGGAGGTTGTTCCAATGAAATTGTCACCACTCGATATCCGTCATCATGAGTTTCCGGGCCGCTTTGGAGGCTATGACCGCCTGAGCGTGCGCCAGTTCTTGACTGATGTGGCCGAAGAATTGGAGGGCGTATTGCAGGAACGCCAGAGCATGCAGGAGCGCATGCAGGAGTTGGAGCGCCGCGTCGCGGAACTGAAGGAGCAGGAGGACGAGATTCGCCGCACCCTGGTGGCCGCCGAACGCATGGGCCACGACCTGCGCGAGTTGGCCACCCGCGAAAGTGAAGTCATTCTGGCGCAGGCCAACTCCTTCCGCGACGCCATTCACAACGACGCCCAGCTCCGCAGCACCGAACTGGAGGCCGCCCACCAGAGCCGCATCAGTGCGCTGGAACTGGCCTTCCGGGGCCGCTTCGCCGACCTGGAGCGCGAGCAGCATCAACTGATTCTGGAGCGGGAGCGGGCACAGGCCGAACGGATGGCCGACCTGGAGCGCGTCTTTTCGGATCGTCACAGCGACCTGACGGCGCGGCTGGCCAGTGCCCGGCAGGAATACGCCCAGTTTCTCAGTGGCTACCGCGCCCTGGTGTCGTCGTTCAGTGAACTCTCAGCCCGCCATATCCTGCCCGAAGAGCTGGCCCCGCTGGAACGCCCGCCGTTGCCCAGCGCCCCTGTACCGACCCTCGATGTGCCGCTGCCCGACCTGCCCACCGCGCCCGAACCGCATGAGTTGCCGCGCATAGAGGAACAGCAGTTTCTGTAACAGTTCAGGTACGAGGACCAGAAAATACCCTAGCAGCAAGAGGAATTGGGCTTGCTGAGGGCTCAAGCTGGCACCCCAGATCTGAACACCCGTCGGAGAGTGAGATTCTGTTTTGACGTGAGCGCAACCCACACCCAGCTTCTGCCCCGTTAGAGCTTTTGGCAGAAGAATGGCGTGTTGTGCTCCATTCTTCTGCCCGAGCAGAGCGAGTGAATGGGTGAGCAGGACGGACAATGGAGGCCTCGGCGGTGCTCTGCCGCCGAGGCCGGAATTCGGAAAGATACTCTAGAGCATTTGTCATAATAATGACCGAGCGGAGCGAGTGAATTTCATTGAGCAGGACGGAGAATGGAGCCACCGAAAGTCTCTTTTTTCGGTGGTGTAAATCGGAGAACTGCTCTAGGCTACGGGTATGGCCCTTCCCACCCTGGCGTTGCCCCTGACCGACGCCGCTTTTGTGCGCGACCCCTATCCGCTGCTGGCCCAGATCCGTGAAGAAACCCCAGCCTTCCGTGACCCCCAGCTGAACCGGGTGTTTCTGACCCGGCACGCGGATATTTCGGCGGTGCTGAGGAACAAACGCTTTGGCCGCAGCGTGCTGCACCGCTATTCCCGTGACGAACTGGGCTGGCCTGTGCCCGATCCCAGGCAGGCCAATTTTGACGCCTTCAACGGGAATCATATGCTGGACAGTGAGGGCGAAAAACACGCCCGTCTGCGCTCGTTGGTGGGTATGGCCTTCACGCCCCGGCGCGTGGAAAGCCTGACGGGGCGTATAGAAACGTTGCTGAGCGCCCAACTGGAAGGATTGAGAGAGGGCGGCCCCTTTGATCTGGTGTCGGCCTATGCCGAGCCGCTGCCCGTGACCGTGATTGCCGAACTCCTGGGCGTGCCGGAAACAGAACGCGGCGGCCTGCGTCCTTGGTCTGCGGCCATCGTGCGGCTGTACGAACCGACCCAAACGCCGGAGGATCAGGCGGGGGCAGAGCGGGCGGTGCTGGAATTTGGAGCCTTGCTGCGAGACCTGGCCGCCCAGCGCCGCCGCGACCCACAGCACGACCTGATCACCGCGCTGGTGCAGGCCGAACAGAACGGGGATCGCCTGACCGAACAGGAACTGATCGACACCTGCATTTTGCTGCTGAATGCGGGCCACGAAGCCAGCGTGAACGGCCTCTCGGCGGGCGTGCTGGCGCTGATGCGGGACCAGGAAGCGGGCGGCAACCTGTGGCAAACGCTGGTGCAGGCCGCCCCACATCCAGACAGCCTTCCCGTTTTTCGCCGCGCCATAGAGGAACTGCTGCGCTTCGACACGCCGCTGCCCATGTTCGAGCGGTTTGCGCTGGAAGACACCGTATTGCACGGCGAAGCTCTGAAACCCGGCGAGAAGGTGGCCCTGCTGTACGCCAGCGGCAACCGCGATCCGCGCCAATTTGATGCCCCCGACAGCCTGAATCTGAACCGTGACCCCAACCCTCACCTGACGTTTGGGCTGGGCAGCCATTATTGCCTCGGTGCGCCACTGGCCCGCCTGGAACTGGCACTGAGTCTGCGCGCCCTCTGCCGCACGCGGCCGGGGCTGCATCTGGCCGATGCGGCTGCACCCGCCGAATACGTGGGGGGCTTTGTTATTCGCGGCCTGGCGCGGCTGGATGTGAAAACCCAATAAACGCAGCAAGCCACCGCAGATCCAACTCGCCTGCGGAGGCTTCTGCATAAGCCTGCTCGGATTGGCCCAATGCCAGCAGTGCCACTGCACGGGCAGGACTGCGCGGCGCGGCGCGGGCCAAGGCTTTTTCGGCGGTTCGGCGGGCTTTATCTGCTCCACCTACGGCGGCCTGTACATGCGCTAACACGGCCAGCAACAGCGCGTCGGCGGCCTCGCCTGCCATTTCAGCCACTTTCAAGCCCTCAGCCA
>JAQBPF010000239.1 GCA_028287665.1 Deinococcus sp.
GTGGGATTGGGACTGAGGCACTGAACGCACGCGGCGACCCCACCAAACCACATCCCACTCAAAAGCCAGTGGGCCGGAAGCCAAAGCCCCGACCCACTGACCAGCAATGACTGACTGTTATTTCAACAGTTCCAGTGCCTTCTTCAGCTGGGCGTCACCCTGCACGTCCACCACAGCCTCGCCCTGTACGGTGCTGCGGCTGGGGCGCTTGACTTCGCCGGTGTAGGTAAATTTGCCTTCTTTGTCGGCGGTCACGGTGACCGGCTTGCCTGCCACCGTAATCGTCAGCTTGCTGCCTGCGGCAATACCGCTGCCACTGAAGTTCAGGGGCGTGACATAGCGGGTGTCCTTGACGACGACATCGGGCGTGATGCCCTTCTTGTGAATCTCGCGGCCCAGCGGCGTCAGCCAGGCGCTGTTCACGATGGCGACTTTGCCCCCGTCCACGGTGGTGATCGGAATCTGGGCCACACCCTTCCCGAAGGTCTGCTCCCCCACGATGGTGGCCCGCTTCTCATCCTGCAATGCCCCGCTGACCACTTCGCTGGCGCTGGCACTGTTCTTGTTGACCAGCAAAATCAATTTGCCCGTGTAGTCGCTGTTGCGTTTGCCCGCCTTGCCGTACACGGTGGTTTTGCCGCTGCGCTCGCGCAGGCTCACAATGTTGCCCGTTTGCAGGAACTGGTCGGCCACGTCCACACCGGCGCTCAGCAGGCCGCCGCCGTTGTCGCGCAGGTCGAGGATCAACTTGGTCACGTTCTTCTTTTTCATGTCGGCCACTGCGGCGGCAAACTGCTGGCTGGCCTTCTCGTTGTAGAAGGTGTTCAGGGCGATGTAGCCGATGTTGCCGGGCAGGATGGTTTCTTCGACACTGACGATCACGACGGGCTGGCGCTCCATCTTCACGTTGTACGGTTTGCCGTCGCGGGCAAAGGTCACGTTGACGAAGGTGCCTTTGGTGCCGCGCACCAGCCGCACGATTTCGTCGAGCTTGCTGGTCAGCACATCCTTGTCACCGATCTTGACGAACACGTCGCCGATCTGGACGCCGTTGGCCGCAGCAGCGCCGTTCTTGTACACGTTGTCGATCTTGCCGCCTGTGCCGTCGGCGTTGGCCGCCACCAGCGTTACGCCGATACCGTAGAACTCGCCACTGAGGTTTTGCTGGTCTACAGCGTTGTTGGCGGGTTCACTGTAGTAGGTAAATTCATCGTTCAGGCTGCCGATAGCGCCGTTGATCGCGCCGCGCAGCAACTTTTCCTGATCGACCGGGTACAGGTAATACTGGTTCAGATCGCCGATGACCTGAAGCAGCGTCTTGCCTGTCGCAGTTTTGGTGAGGTCCGATTGCGTGTAGCCGCCCAGTTGCGCGTAGGCAACGGCGGCAGTGGCGGCGAGCGTTCCGGCCACGAGCGTCAAGCGTTTTGCATTCACAGGGTCAGGATAGTGCCTGGGGGTGAAGGACGTTTGAGGCAGAAGTTACCACCTGATAGGGGTTAACAGTTCCTGCTGCCTCCGGGGCCGGGCCACTCAGGCCCGCCACATCAAGCAAATAAACCTCTGCCCCCCGTGCCTCTGTTGTGCTTTTCGGCCTCCCGCGAAATCGACAAGGGTAGCGTCCAGGCATCCCTCATGAGGCCGCCTTCATGGTTCGGTGAAGAGGCTGGGTTATGCTGCACCGCGAGCATGACATTCTTCTTCCCACCCACGCTGCCCAGCATCTCTGTTGCCGGGGAAAGCGCATGATCGATTTTAAACACGTGACCCTCGAATATCCGGTGACGCGCACGCTGGCCCTCGACGACGTGAGCATGCATGTCGGCAAGGGCGAATTCGTCTATCTGGTCGGCCATTCCGGTGCCGGAAAGAGCAGTTTTATGAATCTGGTGTTGAAACGGGCGCTGCCCAGCAAAGGGGAGGTGCGTGTGGCAGGCGAGGCGCTGGCCCGCTACCGGGGAGGCCGCACCGCCCTGCTGCGCCGCCGCATGGGTACGGTGTTTCAGGAGAACCTGCTGCTGCCCCACCTGAACGCCTACGACAACGTGGCCTTTGCGCTGCGAGTGACCGGGGTGGCGCAGCGGGAATGGCCTTCACGGGTCACCACGGCCCTCCGAACGGTGGGGCTGGAGCACAAAAAATATGCGCTGCCCCTGCAACTGTCTCAGGGCGAGCAACAGCGGGTGGCGATTGCCCGCGCCATCGTGTCTGACCCGCCGCTGCTGCTGGCCGACGAACCCACCGGCAACCTTGATCCCGACAACAGCCGCGAAGTCCTGAAAGTGCTGCAAAACGTGAACCTGCGCGGCACGACGGTGGTGGTGGCGACCCACGCCCGCGACCTCGTGGAAACCTTCCGGCACCGCACGCTGACCCTGCGGAAAGGCAAGCTGGTGCGCGACGATCCTTACGGCGGGTACGCCCTGTGATGTACCACTTCCGGCAGGCACTGGTCGCCATGCGCGGCAACTTTACCGCCACGCTGGCGACCCTGATGACCATGACGTTGACCCTGCTGATGCTGGGCTTCGTGCTGCTGCTCACGCTGAACGTGAACCGCACGCTGGAACAGCTGGAATCTCAGGTGGAGGTGGCCGCCTTCCTGAATGTGGGCACGGACGGCGCGGCGTTGTTGAAGCAGGTGCAGGGCTTTCCGCAGGTGCGCGAGGCCCAACTGGTCAGCAGCGAGCAGGTATTGGAAGAAATGACCCGCGACTCGCCCTATGCCCGCGACGCCGTGGCCCTGGTGGGCAATCCCTTTCCGACCACGGTACGGATGCGGGTAGGCCGGGTGGAAGATTCGCGGGTGGTGGCTGCCGCCGTATCGCGCCTGCCAGGCGTGCAGGACGTGGAATACGGCGCGGGATATGTAGACCCCACCGTGCGGGCACTGACGGCCATTCGGGCTGCTGGATACGGGTTGGTCGGACTGCTGCTGCTGGGAACCCTTTTCAACATCCTGAACGCCGTGCGGGTCGCCATGTACGCCCGCCGCAACGAAATCAGCGTGATGCGGCTGCTGGGAGCCACACGCGGGTTCATCCGCATGCCGCATGTGATTGAGGGCGTGCTGCTGGGCGTGCTGGCCGGAGCGGTGGCGCTGGCCCTGCTCACGCCTGCCTACTTTGAACTGGCCCGCCGGGTCCAACTGTTTGCCCCAGTCTTCCCCGTAGTCACTGATCCGGCCGTCCTTGCCCCCATTCTGGGAGGCGTGGCGCTGCTGGGCGTGATCATCGGCCTGCTGGGCAGCCTGTTTGCCTCGCGCCGCTACCTGCAGGAGCTGGAATAGTGAGGCTGGGTCGGCAAGCGGTCCTGCTGTTGGTGTCGGCGGCACTGTTGGCGGGGGCACAGACGACCAGTGAACGCCTGGAGCAGTTGCAGCGCGACCTTCAGCAGCAGCGGCAGCAGAACGCGGCGCAGGCGCAGGAGCTGGAGCGGGTGCGGAACACCATTCAGAACCTGACCGTGCAACAAAAAGCCACATTGACGCGCCTGGACGGACTGGGCCGCAACGTGACGCAACTGGTGAACGAGGTGGCGACGCTGGCCGCCCGAACCCGACTGGCCGAGCAACTGCTGGCCGACACCACCGCCGCCAAAGGCCGCACCGAAACGCGGGTCTCGCGCCTGCAAGAAGACGTGCGCCAGATTTTAAATACCCTCTACCGCGAACGCAGTGGCCGGTATCTGCAACTGCTGTCTCAGTCCAACAGTCTGTCTGATCTGCTGATCCGGCTGAATTACAACAACATGGCCGGAAAGTACAACGTTCAGATCATCGAAACCCTGCGTTCCGAGGTGGCTTCCCTGAAACAGCAGGAGGCGCAGCAGGCCCAGCAGACCGCCGCCCTGAAGGACTTGCAGACGCAGCGGGCCGAGGTACTGGCCAACCTCAGAGAACGCCGCCAGGAACAGCAGACCTTGCTGGCCAGCCTGAGAAGATCGGAGCAGGGCCAGCGCACGATTGCCGCCCAGACTCGGGCCGAACAGGTCTTGACCGGGCGCACCATCGACAATCTGGTGGGCGCAGTGGTACAGGAACGCGCCCGCATAGAGGCCGAACGCCAACGCCGACTGGAAGAAGAACGCCAGCGCCGACTGGCCGAGTTGCGCCGGATTCGGGAAGCGCAGGAACGTGCCCGGCAGGAAGCAGCCCGTCTGGCTGCGGTGCGTGCCGCACAGGAACGCGCTGCACGCCTAGAGGCCGCCCGGATTCAGGCGGTGCGCCAGCAGCAGGAGCGCGAGCGGTTGCAACGCGAGCAGGAAGCCCGCGCCGCCGCTCAGCGCAGTGCCGAAGCCGCCCAGAGCGCCCGCCGCGCCGCCGTGCAGCAGGAGCAGCAGCGCCTGGCCCAGCAGCAGCAGCAGGCCGAAGCCGCGCAGGTGGAAGTTGAGCAGCAGATTGCGCCGCTGCCGCCCAGCAGCGGCCCTACTGGGTTCCCGTTGCCGGGGGGACAGGTGTCGCAGGGCTACGGGGCCAACGGGGCGCAGTGGGTGGTGCTGAGTGCGCCGGGGGGCACGCAGGCCGCTGCCACGGCTGCGGGCAACGTGATTGCCGCCACTTACTACAACAGCCTGGGCTGGGTCATTCTGGTGGATCACGGCAGCACCGTCAGCGCCTACTTTGGCCTGCAAGACCCACAGGTCAGCGTGGGCAACCGCGTGGCACAGGGCACGCCGCTGGGAATCATTGGCGGCAGCCCCATCTTTGGCCCAGACCGGATGGCGTTCCAGCTCAACCAGGTGAATGGCGGCACGCGTCAGCCGGTGAA
Source organism: Deinococcus sp. (assembly GCA_028287665.1). Classification (GTDB taxonomy): domain Bacteria; phylum Deinococcota; class Deinococci; order Deinococcales; family Deinococcaceae; genus Deinococcus. The sequence goes on from JAQBPF010000239.1 coordinate 4,767, forward strand.
TCCGGGGTTCTAGGACACTGGGGTTCAGGGCGCTTCGGCACTTGCCCCGTCTCCCCTGGTCTGATACTCTTCCTCGGTGCGCTCCCGGTTGGCTGCTGACGGGCGTATGAACCCCGCCATCCTTGCGGGCGCTTTACCCTCAGTACACCCCAACTCCGAGGTTTTTCCCATGGTCAAGATTCGCCTTTCCCGCTTTGGTTCCACCCACAACCCTCACTACCGTATCGTCGTCACCGACGTTCGCCGTCCCCGCGACGGTGGCTACATTGAGAACCTGGGCCACTACGACCCCCGCAAAACCAGCGAAACCTTCCTGAAAATCGACGCCGAACGCGCCGCCTACTGGATTGCCAATGGTGCACAGCCTACCCAGACGGCCCGCCGCCTGCTGAAGTCTCAGGGCGTCAAGGTCGCGTAAACCGGCCTTCCGGTTTAAATCAAAGCTCCTCCGGGGGCTTTTTTTATTGCCTGGAGAGGTGGGAATTGGTCTAAGGGTCGGGGGTTCAAGGCAGGGCAAAAGGGAGATCGCTGACGCCCATTCACTCCCTCTCTGAGAACTTGTAGAGCTGCCTCGCAGAGCTTTGCAAGCCAGGGGTGAGAGAGCAAACATCGCGACACTGCCAACCCAGATCGTCCCCGCCCACGTGCATGTGAGACCGTCATCCACCCAGTGGGGAGGCAATTCCACTGCCAAGACGACTGGCGATTCAGCTTCAACTGAACGACCTAGCTGAGTTGAAAAGCGACAAGATAACTCCTGCCCAGTGCAACGACCACTCCCCTGACCCCTTTGCGGGGTGGGGGAAGCGTCAGGACAAACCCAAAACCGCGAACCAAACTGGAATACGTTCTACCGTATGCCTCACCAACAGAGCCCCGCCCAATTTCCCCAACATTCCACACCCAACATTTACCCGTTCTAAGCGTGCAAAAAGCCTGATTCTCTCGCCGGATGCTGTAGACTGCCGCCCATGAAAACCGACCCCGTAGACCTGACGTTGTTTCTGGCACAGAGCGTGGTGGATCAACCCTCGCTGGTGCGGGTCGCCAAGCGTGGGCCGACCGTGGCGGTGCGCGTCGGCCCCGGCGAGGAAGGCCGGTTGATCGGGCGGCAGGGCCGCGTCATTCAGGCCATTCGGACGCTCGTGCGGGCCGTCAGCGATCCCCGCGAACGCCTGAACGTGGACCTGGACGCGCCGCGCAAACAGCAGTAATTGCGCCGAGTTCTGAACCCAGCCGGACGGAACGAGTGGCACAAGCAGCGACTGGCGGAGAAGTGGCAACCCCGGCCGGGCCGCACCCTCCCATCAACGAATCAAACCTTTCTGACCAAAAAAAGTAGGCTGGATGACACAGACCACACCAACTGACACCATGCGAACTGGGCGGCAGGCATGACCGCGCCCACCGACACCACCCGACTGGGCTACTTTCTGGGGCCACACGGCGTTCAGGGCGGCATCAAGCTGTACGTGCTGGGCGACGCGGGCCAGATTCTGAGCCTGCCCCGCGTGTACGTGGAGGGGCGCGGCTGGCTGCGAATTCGCCGGGCTGATCCTCTGGCCCCTGGCGTGGCCCTGCAACTGGCCGGAATCACTGACCGGGAAGGGGCCGAACTGCTGCGCGGCGCGAACGTGTACGCCGCCGACGCCGATCTGCCGGGGCTGGAAGAGGGCAGTTTCTATTACCACGATCTACGCGGCCTGCCCCTCCTGGACGCGGCGGGCACGGTCTTGGGCGAAGTCAGCGATGTGATCGATGCTGGCCCGCAGGATTTACTGGTGGTGCAGCACGGCGGCAAAGAGGCGCTGCTGCCTCTGCAAGCGCCTTACGTGGATGTGCAGACCACCGCGGGCCGCCCGGTGCGGGTCGTCCTGACCGAAGACGCGCCCGCTGGCCTGCTGGACAATGACGGCGACGAATAGCAGGCCGAAAAGCAGGAGCCTGCGCCCATGCTGACGTTTTCCTTCCTCACGCTGTTTCCCGAACTGCTGGCCCCCTTTGCGCGCGAGGCGATTGTGGGTAGGACGCGGGAACGTGGCCTGATCGACGTGCAGTTGGTCAATCTGCGCGACTTTGCGGGCAACCGCCATGCCAAGGTGGACGACACGCCCTACGGCGGCGGCGCAGGCATGGTGATCCGGGTGGATGTGGCCGAACGTGCGCTGGCAAGCCTCTCCCTCCCTGACGGCGGAGCCGATGAGGTCATTTTGTTCAGTCCAGCGGGGCAGCCGTTTACGCAGGCCGTGGCCGAGGAACTGAGCGGCAAGCGGCATCTGGTGTTCCTGTGCGGACGCTACGAGGGCTTTGACGCACGGGTAGAAACGCGGGTCACGCGGGAACTGAGCATCGGGGATTTTGTGATGATGGGCGGGGAAGCTGCCGCCGCCTGCGTGCTGGAAGCGGTGGCGCGGTTGGTGCCGGGCGTGATCGGAGACGCCGAGTCTCACCGCGCCGACTCCTTCTCCAGCGGCCTGCTGGATTACCCCGAATACACCCGCCCGCTGGACTGGGGGGGCGAGACTGTACCCGATGTACTACGTAGCGGCAACCACGCGGGCATTGCGGTGTGGCGCAGGCAGCAGGCCCTGGCCCGCACGCTGACCCGCCGCCCCGATCTGCTGGCCTCGGCTGACCTGACGCCCCAGGACACGGCGCATCTGCTCACGCTCGGTGTGTCGGCGGAGCAATTGGCGGCCTGGAACGCCCCGCCACCGCCCGTGCCCAAGCGGAAGCGCAGACAGACTCGTTCTTTAACCCCTGAAGACCAACCTAAAGCTCAGGCCAATGATTCGACCCCCGAAACGTAAGCTCTGCCGTAGAGCTTCTGTAGCTTCCGCACAAGTCCTCACCCCCGTTCAGGGCGCAGGATAAGTGCACCATGTCCGCGTCTCCGGTTGTTCCGCTTTTTCCCTTGCCAAACCTCGTACTGTTTCCTGGGCAAGTGCTGCCCCTGTATGTTTTTGAACCACGTTACCGGGCGCTGCTGGCACGGGTGCAGGAAACGGGCGAGCCGTTCGGCATCGTGCGGGTCCGCGAAACCAGCAATGAATCCAATCTGCCCTTTCACGAGAGGGTTTCTAAAGTCGGCACCTACGCCCACCTGATGCAGGCCCAGGGCCACGAAGACGGCACCAGCAGCATCATCGTGGTGGGCGGCGACCGCTTCCGTATTCAGGACTTTGACCTGAGTGAGCCCTACCTGAGCGCTGCCGTGGAAGACTGGCCGCTGGAACCCGACCCCCTGGGCCTGCCCGCCACCGAGGCTGTGGCCCGCCGCCTGCTGGCCGACCTCCTGCGGCTGCGGCCCAGCGACGCCGCTGCCATCCGCGACAATGCCCCCGACGAACCCCTGCTGCTGGCCAGTTTTGCCGCCGCCCTGCTGCCCCTCACCGCCGAACAGCGGGAAGAGGCGCTGGAAGGCAAGACCCTGCTTGACCGACTCGACATCCTGATGTCCACAGTTCCGGCGGGAGCGCGCGAACTGAATTAGGAACGCTGCCAGCAGGGCAAACGGCGCTGGAGTGTGATGCTCACAGCGCCGTTTGGTGTTTGGTTAGGAGCATCATCGGTACAGGCTCACAGGAATCAAGGAAGGTGATGAGGGTCTTCCAACATGGAGGTTCCTGGTCAGATCATGGGTATTGAGGCCGCCACGCCCTTTGAATTGATCACTTCCAGCTCCTCTGGAGCAGTTCTCCGAATTACACCACCGAAAAAAGAGACTTTCGGTGGCTCCA
>JAQBPF010000269.1 GCA_028287665.1 Deinococcus sp.
CTGTTCGGAACGTGGCATGAAACCGGGCACGCCATGTACGAGCGCGGCGTCAGCGAGCGCTGGGAGCGCACTCCAGTGTCCAGGGGCACCAGCCTGGGCGTCCACGAGAGCCAGTCGCGGATGTTTGAAAACCTGCTGGCCCGCTCGCGTCCGTTCTGGACTCGTCATTTTGGAGCTCTGGAAGCCGCAGCTCCTGAGGTCACAGCCGGACTCAATCCCGAAACGCTGTACCGCGCCGTCAACCGGGTCAATCCCAGCCTGATCCGCGTGGAGGCCGACGAGGTGACGTACAACTTCCATGTGATGCTGCGCTTTGAACTGGAATTGGCGCTGTTGGAGGGAACGTTGAGTGTGGCCGATCTGCCCGAAGCCTGGAACGCCAAGATGGGTGAATATCTGGGCCTGACGCCGCCCAACGATGCCGATGGCGTGTTGCAGGACGTGCACTGGTCAGCGGGCCTGGTCGGCTATTTCCCGACCTATACCCTGGGCAACCTGCTGAGCGTGCAGTTGCTGGAAGCGGCCCGCCAGACGCCGGAGATCGCGGCAGGGATCGATCAGGCGCAGTACGGGCCTCTGCTGGCCTGGCTGACCGAACATGTGCATCAGCATGGCCGCAGCCTCACGCCCGAGCAGATTACGGTGGCCGCCACAGGCCGCTCCCTCACCGCCGACCCTTATGTGGCGTATCTGCACCACAAGTATGAGGACATCTACGGGCTGGGCTGAGCTGAACCGGGCTGAACCCCACCCAAGCAGAAGGCCAGAGCCGGGACATGTCCCACGCTCTGGCCCTACTCTTTGCCTCCGTTCAGTTAGACGGCGTGTTTGCGCTCGACCTGAGTGATCAGGTAGGCCCGGCTGGCACTCAGCCACGTTTGAGCCAGCGCGGTATGCGGGTGCTGACGCTCGCGCAGAGCGTGGGTGCCCAGACTCAGCTGGCGTTCAATCCGGCGGACGGCGCTCAGGCCTCCTTCGTTTTCGGCTTCGATCAGGGTATTTTTGACGGTGGTGGGATGGACAAAACCGATGCGAATGCTTTCAGCGATGGTATCTAGGGCACGCATAGAGGTACTCCTTCCAGCAGTCGGGCGCTGCGAGGCACTGAGGTGATGCAGAATGTGGGCCGTGCTTGAGACGGTTGAGATGGGCGGCTAATCCTGTTCTTGATTACGATAATAGCAGAGCGGCTCCGAGCTGACAAGAAGGGTGATGCCACATTCTGTATTGACCGTAGCGGGAAGCGGTGTTACACTCCGACCAAGGATGCCTGATTCTGCTCACAGGCAAATGCCATCGCCGCGCCTTTTTAAGCGACCGCATCCCCAGGCAACCCGTGTTGTATGGCCCAAACAGCCGCCCAGCACGCACGCCGCAGCCTAGGAGGTGACATATGAAACTGCACGAACGACTTCGCGAACTCCGCAGTGAACGCGGGCTGCGGCTCAAGGACATTGCCGAGACTGCCGGAATCAGCGTTCCGTACCTGAGCGATCTGGAGCGCGGGCGCACCAACCCGAGCCTGGAAACCCTGCAAACGCTGGCCGGGGCTTACGCCATCACCGTCCACGACCTGCTGGAAGGCGTTGAATTCTACGGCGCGTCCACCGAGGGCGCTCTGCCCAAAGGTCTCTCTGACCTGGTGGCCGATCCCACGCTGGGGCCGCAAATCACGCCGGACTGGGTCCGTACCCTGTCCCGCATCGAACTGCGTGGCAAGCGCCCCCGCGACAAGCAGGACTGGTACGAAATTTACCTGCACCTGAAACGCATCCTGAACTGATCCCGTTTTAGATTCAGGATTCACAATCACGAAGGGCCGGAAGCGTTAAGTTTCCGGCCCTTCTGTGTTGCCTTGAATGTCTCAAGCAGCGTCAACCCAGGCGGGTTCTGCTTTGGCCCCGCCCTGATTCCGGGTCAGCAGCAGGGTGCCTGCGCCCCAGGTGCCGCCGATCAGGGCCAGAACAAAGGCCAATGTGGGGGCGCTCAGACAGGCGGCAAAGCTGCTGAGGCCAACCAGTGCCCCAACGGCGTCTGGCACCGGCAGGCGGACCCGGTAGGCCACCGCACGGCCCATGTCGTACACGCTGACGCTGAGGCCTGTGGCAATCAGGAGGGCCGCCAGAGCTGTGGCGATCAGGGCGGGGCCCAGCAAACCTGCCAGTGCCAGCCCCAGCGCCGGACCCACCAAGGCTGCCAAAGACAAGACCCCCAGGGCCAGGGTGCGAACCGGAGCATGGCGCTGCCGCCGTGCCAACCCTGGAGCCATCCCGCCTACAAACAGCAGCAGCAGCACGCCGCCTGTGAGGGCCACGAACACCTGTGGCCACGCGGCAGCGCCGAGCCATCCCAACACAGGGCGGAAGGCGGCGGCGGTGGCCATGCCAATTCCAACCGGCGGCGGCGTTTGCAGGGCATTGCGGTCGCCCGGGGCGCGGCCCAGCAGAGCATTGACTCGGCCCGTGACCTGTGCACCGGGCTCACGCCGTACATCACCCAGCAGGGTCACCACTTCGCCGCGCACCACCGCGTTTGCCGTGAGCGTAATCTGGCCGCCCACGGCTATCACGTTTCCGGCCACCGGGCCACTGACCGTGACGTTCTGACCAAAAGTGACGCCGCTGCGGCCCGCCATACTGTAGACGGCAGGCACGGTGAGTACCGCCGACACTGCGAAGGCTGCCGCCCCAAATCGCTGCACAGTGGGCCGGGGCCGCCAGGCCACCAGGGCGCTCGTGACCAACAGCAGCGCCAGCCCCACGCCCGCCAGCGGCGACACCTGCGCCAGCAAGGTTTGCAGCACCAGTGCTCCGGCGGCCAGATTGGGCCAGGCCGACGTGACCGCTAACAGCGTGAGGCCCACCAACAGGGCCGACACCAGCAGGAGAGGTGCAGGATTGCGGGCCTGCTGATAAGGAGGAAAGACAGGCCTGGCCTGAAGGCTTCCGGGCAAGTTTCCCGGCAGAGTGGGCGGTGCTCCCACAATTCGGGCCGTCACGGGTGTGGCCACAGAAGGAAAGGCAGGTGGCAGCGGCGTGCTGCTCAGCGAGGCGGAAGCGGCCACATCGGAGGCGATGGCTGTGGCCAGGCTGTGCGGCAGGGCCACCTCTGCTTGCTGCAACCAGCGCGAGGCCTGAATCTCCTGGGCGACCAGACCCGCAAGACTGTGAGGCAGACGCGGAGGGGTGCTCAACACGGCGCTCAGGTGCACGCCTGAGGCCACCGCCGCCGCGACGGTATGCGGCAGGGGAGGGGCTGTCGATGGGGCTGCCAACTGACGTGAGCAAGCAATATCGCTGACCACCTGCGCGGCCACAGACCGGGGGGCAGCTGGAGCCTGAAAGCGCAGGCTCCACCCCACCTCCGCCGCTACTGTGGCCGCGACACTGCTGGGCAGAGCGGGAGCGGGCAATGCAGACAGCCTCTGGGTCACCTGTGCCAGGGCGGCCCGCGCTGCTTGCACTTCCGGATCGTTGGCCAGAGCCTCCAGTTCGGCGCGTTCTGGCGAGGTCAACTCGCCTTCTGCCTCACGGTGCAGCAACTCCAGCCACGCCGGAGGGCTGGCCGCTGAGACTGGATTAAGATGCTCCGCGCCCATACGTTCCTTCTACGTTAAAACACTGTCAGAGGTTCCCAGCTGATCGCAGGGAGGTGGTCTGTCCCATATCTCCGGACGGTTCCTCTCAATCTGCCTCAGCGGCCCGGTAGTCGCCACTCTTGCCGCCCGTTTTGGTCAGCAGGCGCACGCCCGTAATCTCGATGGCTTTGCTGGCCGCCTTGAGCATGTCGTACACGTTCAGGGCCGCCACCGTGACAGCCGTCAGGGCTTCCATCTCTACACCTGTGGGCGCTGTGGTCTTGACGGTTGCCACAATCCGCACGCCACCGTTTTCCAGCGTGACCCGCACGTCTGCCCCCGTGACTGGGATGGGATGGCACAGCGTGATCAGGTCAGCAGTTCGCTTGCTGCCGCTCAGGCCCGCCAACCGGGCCACCGTCAGCGGATCGCCTTTGGGGTTGGTTCCGGCTTCCAACGCGGCGCGGGCTTCCGGGGGCAAGCGCACCCAGCCCTCGGCGGTGGCCGTGCGGGTGGTGGCGACCTTGCCCGTTACGTCCACCATGCGCGGCAGGCCATCCCGGAAGTGTGTCAGTTCGGGTGGAGTCGGTTCAGGCGTGTTTGATCTGGGCGCGACCATCAATCGTCAGACAATTTCAGGTCACGCAGGGCCGCGAACGGATTCTGGCTGGCGTGCGTGGTGCCTTCGGGAATGCCCAGCTGGTCGTCGATTTCCTCGACTGGAACCTGCGCCATGTGCTCGCAGGGACCGTCGTTCAGGTCGTGACCGCAGACCTGGCACAGGCCTTTGCAGGCTTCATCGTGCACCACGCTCAGGGGCGCGGCCAGCAGGGTCGTTTCGGCCAGATAGGCACTGAGGTTCAGGTCGGGGTCGCCGAACACCAGGACTTCCTCGCCCGTATCGGCCTCTTCCAGAAAGGGTTCCTGCACGGCAGGGTCGTAGCGCATCAGCGTTCCCAACTCTAGTTCCAACGGAACCTGCACCTCGCGCAAACAGCGGGCGCATTCCATGATCAGGGTGGGCTCGAAGGTGCCCTGAAGGTACAGTTCATCTCCCTCAAGGCTGTTGATTTCTATCTCGAAGGGCGCAGACTCGGCAAACTGCAACGTCTGTGGCTGGTCGCCCTGCAAGTAGGTCAGGTGGTCAAGTTCGCCTTCTGCGTGGGCGTCGCCCGCCGTGCGCAGGAGGGAACCAAGGTGAATCCGGGGCGTGTCACTCATCCCCGTATGATAAGCCGCGCCGCCCCCTCTTACCGGGAGTTGCACACGATACGGCAGGCCAGAAGACTTACAGGCGGAGCTCAGGCCTGCTGCCCAAGCCAGGCCATCACCTCGCCAGCATTCTGGTCGGGTGGAAACACGGGATAAAACACTTTTTCCACAGTGCCGTCGCGCACGATCAGGGTCACGCGGCGGAGCAGGAGGTGTCCCTCCACCTCAAAAGTAGGCAGCTTGAGGGCCTGTGCCAACTTGCCCCCGGTATCAGACAGGAGTGGAAAAGGCAGATGAAGGCGTGCGGCGGCCTCGGTTTGCTGGGGCGTGGTTTGCGTGCTGAGGCCAAAAACCCGTGTGTGCAGGGCTTGCAGTTCGGCGTAATGGTCGCGGAAGGCGCAGGACTGCGGCGTGCAGCCCCTTGCCCCTGGAATGCTGTCCCAGTCCTGAGGCAAGGGCACTCCTGGCGTGCCGGTGCGCGGATAGACATACAGCACGGTGCGTCCTGCCAGCCCCGAGAGGTCAACCCAACGGCCATCGGTGGCAGGCAGCGGCACCGATGGAAACCTGAGGCCCGTGAAGTGGTCACAGGCCCCATCATCTGTCGGCACAGGCAGGTCTTTGGGCAACAGCTGAAAGTCGGTCATTCCCCCATTCTTACGCCAATTCCACCAGACTCGCATCCGAAATGGTCAGCTTGTGCGTGCGCGGCAGGGTGCGCCCGCCCCGGACTTCGGCCTTCACCCCGATCAGGCAGTCTTGCAGCCGGGTATTCAGGTGCTCGATGCGGGCCTGCGCGTCAATGACGCTGTGTTCCACTTCGGCCATCCTGACCACGGTGCCGCTGCCGATGCTGGTAAACGGCCCGATGTAAGCGTCCTCGATCAGTACATTTTCGCCCAGCAGCACTGGCCCCACGATCTTGCTCCGGACCACTCTGGATGAGGCTGGAATGATCACGCGGCCCGTCAGGCGCGACTCGCTCACCTCACCCTTCACGTCGGTTTCGATGCGCTCCAGCAGCAGCCGGTTGGCGTCCAGCAGGTCGGCGGGACGGCCCGTGTCCTTCCACCAGCCTTCCACGCGCTGGCCCACCACACGCCGCCCACGCTCGATCAGGCCCTGAATGGCGTCCGTGATCTCGTATTCGCCGCGTGCAGAAGGCGGCATGCCGTCCAGCACTTCAAAAATCTCGGGGGTAAAGCAGTACAGACCCGCCACTGCCAGGTTGCTGGGCGGCACTTTGGGCTTTTCCACCAGGCGCTTGATCTGGTTGTCGCTGTCCAGTTCCGCCACGCCAAACGCGGTGGGATCGGCCACCTGCACCAGCGCAATCAGGGCGGCGGGACGGCTGGCAGCAAAGGCTTCGGTAAAGGGTTTCGCGCCGTATTCAAAGAGGTTGTCGCCCAGATAGACACAGAAATCGCTGTCGCCCACCCATTCCCGCGCCGTCATGACGGCGTGGCCCAGGCCCAACTGCTCATGCTGGTTGATCAGCGTGAACTGCATTCCGGTCAGACCGGCCAGCGCGTGCCGGATTTCCTCACGGGTGGCGTCCGACACCACGATTCCCACTTCGGTAATGCCCGCTTCCTGAAGGGTGTGCAGCGCGTGAACGATGATGGGCGCTCCGGCCACAGGCAGCACAGGCTTTGGGCGCGTAAAGGTCAGCGGACGAAGGCGCGTGCCCAGTCCGGCGGCGGGAATAATGGCTTTCACCCCGGAATCATGGCACAGGGCCGCAGGAGTAAGGCCGAGGGTCAACGTATTTCAAAGTCGACAGGAGCGCTGAAGCCACCACAGCAGATAAAGCAAAAACCCCCGCCGAGGCGGAGGTTCAGGTTGGTGACCCCAACGGGATTCGAACCCGTATCGCTACCTTGAAAGGGTAGTGTCCTAACCGTTAGACGATGGGGCCACACCACTTCAGTTTGCTTGGCGCGGTATGAACCCCCGTAAGATTACGGTTGAGTACACGAACGGCTTCGCTGACTGCCTCTCAAGGCGTCCTTTCGGACAGGCGGAACTATAGCGTTACGAAGGTGAGAACGTCAACCCCACCCGCCGGAAGGGATGGGCAAAGACACAATCTGGGCGCGGGCCATTCGGATTTCGGGGCCATAAAGACCCTGTTTCCCGAACTGCCCGCTGCCCGGTTTACATGTGCAGGGCGCGTTTGTCGGCGGCCAACGCCGCTTCCTTCACCACTTCGCTGAGAGTGGGGTGGGCGTGAACTGTGCGGGCCAGATCCTCGCTGCTGCCGCCGAATTCCATGATGGCGACCGTTTCCCCGATCAGTTCGCTGACATTGGGGCCGATCATATGAACACCCAGCAGGCGGTCGGTCTGGGCGTCGGCCACCACTTTCACGAAGCCGCGAGGGTCGCCGTGTCCGAGGGCGCGTCCGTTGGCACTGAAGGGAAACTGCCCGGTCTTGACGGCGTGGCCGCGCTCTTTGGCCTGCTTTTCGGTCAGGCCTGCCCAGGCGATTTCGGGGCTGGTGTAGATCACCCAGGGAATCACGTCGTAGTTCACGTGTCCGGCCTGTCCTGCCAGCATTTCGGCCAGGGCCACGCCCTCTTCCTCGGCCTTGTGAGCCAGCATTGCTCCGCCGATGACGTCCCCGATGGCGTAGATGCCCGTCAGGTTGGTGCGGTAGTGGCTGTCCACCTTCACGAAACCGCGTTCATCCAGCGCGAGGCCCACCGCGTCGGCTCCGAGCCCGGCGGTATGCGGCACGCGGCCGATGCTGACGATCAGCTTGTCGAACTGCGCGGTCACGGTCTGGTCTTTTTCGGTGTAGGTCACGGTGACGCCTGCGTCGTCTTGCTGCACGTCGGTGATGTTCACACTGAAATGGAACTCCAGCCCCTGCTTCTGAAACTGCTTCAGCGCCTCCTTGCTCACAGCGTCGTCGGCGGCCATCAGGAATCCGGGCAGGGCTTCCAGAATGGTGACCTGTGCGCCCAGACGGCGCCATACGCTGCCCAGTTCCACGCCGATCACGCCCGCACCGATCACGCCCAGCCTGGCAGGCACCTCGCTGAATTCCAGTGCGCCGCTGTTTTCGACGATGTGGCCGCCAAAAGGAGCCAACGGCAGGGCGCGGGGGCTGCTGCCCGTCGCCACGATCACATGCTTGGCCTGCACTTCGGTTCCGGCGGCATTGATAACCCAGCCCTCGCCCTCCTGCCGCACCAGTTGGCCCAACCCGTGAAACGAGGTGATCTTGTTCTTCTTGAACAGGTAGGCCACGCCTCCGGTCAGTTTGTCCACGACGCCTGCCTTGCGGCCCAGCATCTTGGACAGGTTCACACGTGCGCCGTCCACGTCAATGCCGTGCTCAGCAGCGTCGTGCTGAATCATCTCAAACCGTTCGGAGGAATCCAGCATGGCTTTGCTGGGAATGCAGCCCACATTCAGGCAGGTACCGCCCAGGCTGCCCTTGCCGTTCCGGGTAAATTCATCCACGCAGGCGGTGCGGAAGCCGAGCTGCG
>JAQBPF010000270.1 GCA_028287665.1 Deinococcus sp.
TGACGCAGTTCCTCATTGCGTTCGGCGGCGACCCGAGTTTTTTTTGGAGGTGATGCCGTGTCGCTGGAAGACCCGGTCTACCGTCCGGTCGCTGATCTTGCGTCCGGTCTTGGCTTCCAACAGGCGAGCATGTTCTTCCAGGGTCGCATCAAGATCCTCCTCCAGTTGCTGGAGGAGGATTTGCTCATGCTCGCTCTGCACGCTCGGGCGACGCCCGGTCGGGCGTTTGACGTGTGAGAGCGTGCCTGCCTCATGTTTCCTCAGATAGAACGCGATGGTTCGAACATCGACTCCGAACGTTTGGGCCACCCACTGGTGGTTTTGCCCGTTCAGTGCAGCCGCGACCATCTGTTCTCGGAGATCAATGCTGTACCCACGTGCCCCAACTCGTTTTTCCATCCTCTTATTCTGTCAAATGCTCTATATACTGATATAGGCCTGCGCTGAGGGGTCTGGTTTTTGCCCCCTATTCGGTCGGTTCCTGGGTTGAGTGAACAAGGATCACCGTGAGCTGCCTCGGCCCATGCACCCCTTCGACCCGGCTCAGTTCGATGTCGCTGGTGGCGCTTGGTCCACTGATCCAGGTCAGGGGGCGGCCTGCCGTCACTGCCCCCTGCACTACCGCCACGGCCTCCGGCACGCTGTCAACGACCTGCTCGGCCAACACGACGCAGAGATGCTGATCCGGGATGAGGGTCAGCGCCCGCCGTCCCTGTCCTGGCCCATGATCCAGCACCACTGTTCCGGTTTCCGCGATAGCCACCGCACAGCCCGTCAGCACTGCGCCAAAGCGGCTTAATTCCGGGTGACTCTGCTGCTGATCAGGCGTGGTGTCCAGATCAGTCACCCACGCTTCGGGCAGGCCCTCGGGAATCAGAATGCGCCGGGAGCCCAGAAGCTGCGCGAGCAATCTGGGGAGCCCCGATACAGAACTGTGGTGGACCTCGGCCCGGTATTCCGCCGCATACTCAGCGAATTGGGCCACGATCTCCGCCTGTGGCCGGGGAGCGATAGCGCGGGGGGCGTGCTGAACGCTCTCCTCCGCAGCTCGGTTGGCCCGGTTGATGCGGGTCAGGATCTCCAGACGGGCTTGACTCATGACTGTTCCTCTGCGTGCTGCTCAGCCCGCCACAACTCCCGAAAAGACTTCTCGGGAAAGGGCGGCAGATTACGTGAGCTGGTCCACCCTCCCAGGAGCCCCGGCAGGGCCCGGATCGCGCCGTGCTGCACCAGGGGTCCCTGCCCAGCCCGGGCCAGCTTGAGGGCGCCCTCAAAACGGTAGGGCTCGTTAAAGATCCAGGCCGCTGTCTTCATGGCGATGCTCTCGGCATTCGGCGTCTTGTGCGGCGTGATCTGACCCCGCAGGTAAATCAGAATTTCGGGAATGTTGATCTTGACCGGGCAGGCGTCGTAACAGGCCCCGCACAAGCTGCTGGCCCAGGGGAGCGTGTTGGCATTGGCGTCTTCCAGCTGCAGCAGTTGCGGCGTCAGAATGGCGCCGATGGGGCCAGGATAGACGCTGCCGTACGCGTGACCGCCCGTGCGCTCATACACCGGGCACACGTTGAGGCAGGCCGAACACCGGATGCAGCGCAGGGTCTCGCGGCCCACCGGGTCGTCCAGTACGTCGGTTCTGCCGTTGTCCAGCAAGACCAGATGAAACGCCTGCGGGCCGTCTCCGGGAGTCACCCCACTCCAGAAACTGGTGTAAGGATTCATGCGCTCAGCGGTGGAACTGCGCGGCAACAGCTGCATGAACGGCGCGATGTCGGGCCAGCTCGGCAGGACTTTTTCAATGCCCATCACTGAGATCAGCACGTCTGGCAGCGTGAGGCACATGCGCCCGTTGCCTTCCGACTCCACGATGCAGACCGTGCCTGTACCGGCAATGGCAAAATTGGCGCCCGAGATGGCGACCTTCGTCGTCAGAAATTTTTCGCGCAGATAGACCCGGGCGGCCTCGGCCAGAACCTGGGGATCGTCGGTCAGCAGTTCGGCGCCCAGCTTGCGGCGAAACAGGTCACGGATCTCGGCACGGTTCTTGTGAATGGCAGGCACGAGAATATGGCTGGGGCGATCCTCGGCCAACTGCACGATCAGCTCGGCCAGATCGGTTTCGGTGGCGTGGATGCCCCGCGCTTCCAGCGCCGCATTCAGCTCGATCTCGTCGGTGCTGATGCTCTTAACCTTGATGACCTCGGACACGCCGTGTGAGGCCACCAGCTCAGCCACGAGGCGCTGGGCTTCTTCGGCGTTGCGTGCCCAGTGAACCTGCCCCCCGCGCCGCTTTACGCTCGCTTCCAGCGTCAGCAGGTGTTCGGCGAGGTCGTCCAGCACGGCGTCCTTGACGGCTGCGCCCTGCGTGCGAATATCTTCCCAGTTCGGCACTTCCTCCACTGCTCGCAGGCGTTTCTCGCGGATGGTGGTGGTGGCGTGCCGCAGGTTGCGCCGCATCTGAGCGTCTTCCAGCGTCTCGCGGGCCGCGTCTGGGAAGGGCTTGGCGGGATGGAGGCCGCCCGCGCTCATGGGGTTGCCTCCGCACTCGCCAAGTCGGTGCTGGCCAGGATCTCCGCCAGATGCACCACGCCCGTCCCGCTCTGCAACCGGCTCAGCCCACCGCCGATGTGCATCAGGCAGGAGTTGTCGCCTGCGGTGCAGACTTCGGCGCGCGTGGCCATCACGCTGCTGACCTTGTCGGCCAGCATGGCCGTGCTGGTCTCCGGGTTTTTGACACTGAAGGTGCCGCCAAACCCGCAGCATTGGTCGGCGTCGGGCAACGTGACCAACGTGAGGCCGCGCACCTGCCGCAGCAATTTCAGCGGCGCGTCGCCCA
>JAQBPF010000282.1 GCA_028287665.1 Deinococcus sp.
TTGAAGCGGCTGTAAGCGTACACATGCTTGCTCTTGATGTGCGCGGCCAGCCGTCCCATTTCGGGCGAGGTGCCGTTGAAGGGTGCGAGCGGCTCTTTGGTGGCCTTGTCCTTTACCAGTTCGATGACGCTGAACAGACCTTTGTAGCGCACGTCGCCCACGCAGGCGTAACGGGCTTTGATGGCTTCCAGCCGCTGCCCCAGGTACGCGCCGAGTTCGCGGGTATGTTCGAACAGGTGTTCTTCCTCGTACACGGCGAGGTTGCCGATGGCCGCCGCCAGACTGACCGGATGGCCGCTGTAGGTCAGGCCGCCCGCCAGAAAGTGGGTCTCGAAATACTCGGCAATGGCGTCGCTGACGATCATCGCGCCCAGAGGCATGTAGCCGCTGGTGAGGCCCTTGGCACAGGTCACGATGTCGGGCTTGATGCCGTAATGCTGAGTAGCCAGCCAGGTTCCAGTGCGGCCAAACCCACTCATGACTTCATCGTCGATCAGCAGGATGCCGTATTTGTCGCACAGGGCGCGGAGCTTGGGATAGTAATCGTCGGGCGGCACGAGCAGGCCGTTTGATCCAGTAATGCCTTCCACCATGATCGCCGCAATGTTGTGCGGGCCTTCCATCTGAATAATTTCTTCGATGTGAGACACGCATTCGCGGTTGCATGAATCAGGGGTTTTGCCAAAAGGGCAACGGTAACAGTACGGATCAAAGGCCCGCACAATGCCGGGCACGCCGGGTTCCACGGGCCAGCGGCGCGGGTCGCCGGAAGCGGTCATGCTGCCCATCGTTGCGCCGTGATAACTGCGGTAGCGGGTAATAATCTTGTCGCGCCCGGTGTACAGGCGGGCCATTTTCATGGCGTTCTCGTTGGCCTCGCTGCCGCCGAGAGTGAAAAAACTTTTGCCCAGGCCCGTCACTTCGGCCAGTTTTTTGCCCAGTGTGGCGCGGACATCGGTGGCAAAGCTGGGGCCCGCAAAACACATCACGTCCACCTGATCTTTGATGGCCTGAAGCACACGGGGATGCTGATGGCCTACATTGATATTGATCAGTTGGCTGGAAAAGTCGAGCCACGTGTTGCCGTCGCCATCAAAAAAGTGACTGCCCTTGCCGCCCGTCATATGAATCGGGTTGGTCTGGGTCTGCACACTCCAGGAAAACAGCGTGTAATCGCGGTTGTCCTGAATGACCTGATGGGTATCCGGATGAGCCTGCGGAAGAGAATCGGGCATAGGTGACCTCCCTGGATTGAATGTGGCTTCAGTTTAGGTTCATCTGCCCCAGAACGCGAGAGACAGAGTGTCAAAGCTGCGCTGAGCATCAACACGCGGACACGGTCTAATTTTTGAAATACTTTTTGAAACTTACCAGTTGACAAAGTAAAGTGCTTTAGAGCAAGATGGGTCCACTCAGAGTAGGTGACTTTGCTAACGGAGCAAATGCCTACGTGGCACGGCAGCACCAGAGGAGCTCCACATGACGAAAGTATTGTTTGTTAAAGGCAATCCCAAAAGCACCGAGCAGTCCTACTCGCTTCGCCTCGGTCAGAGCTTCATTGACGCCTACACCGCCGAACACCCCAGCGCACAGATCACTGAGCTTGATCTGTACGAAGACCACATCCCACTGATTGACGCAGAAGTAATGACCGGGTGGGGCAAGTTGGCCCAGCAAACAGAACTCAGCCACCACGAGGCCACCAAAGTTCAGCGCCTTGGAGAATTGGTCGATCAGTTCCTGGCTTCCGACCTGATCGTGTTTGCCGTGCCCATGTGGAACTTCGGCTACCCTCCGATGGTCAAGGCCTATATGGACGCCATTGCCGTCGCCGGAAAAACCTTCCAGTACACCGCCACTGGCCCTGTGGGATTGGCCGTCGGCAAAAAAGCCGTCATTGCCGAAGCACGCGGCGGGTTCTGGAGCAGCGGCCCAGCCGTGGGCATGGAGCATTCTCAGAGCCACCTGCGGGCCTTCCTGGGCTTCCTGGGCGTGACCGACGTAGAGGTCCTGTTGGCTGAAGGGTTCGCCTTCGATCCCAGCAAGGGCGAAGAAATTTTGGCCGAGGCGGTGGCACGTGCTCAGCAAGCGGTTAAAGCTCAGCCTGTAGCGGCAACCATCTAACTTTAAACAACTAAAAAGCAAGTAGGACTCAGGGCCGCCGGGGAGCAACTTCCGGCGGCCCTCATGTGTGGACATCGAAGAAGGCCTTTCCCCACATCTTTCCTCCAACCCGGACTTCCGTGCCACCATAAACGCCATGCCGCATGTCGTGACCACCGAGCAGCACCTCAAGCGCCTTCTGCAACGCCTGAACGAACTGCATGCGTGGGCCGACGCCTACAGTTTGCCGCTGCCCACAGGCGTTTTCAGGGACGCCGCAGGGCAGGAATGGCCGATTCAGGAAGGCGCGGCGTGGCCGTCGCGGGCCTTTCCGGTGCTCATGCGCTTTGAGGTGACGGTGCCGCAAGCCTGGGCGGCGCAGGCAGTCACCGCGAAACTGCTGCCGGGCGGCGATGGCCTTCTGCGCGTGAACGGGGCCAGCGTGGGCGGCCTGAATCCTTTTCATACCGAGCACCGGGTGTTGGCAGCGGCGGTGGGCGGCGAAGTCTTGAGCCTGGACATCGAAGCCAGTCCCAAAGGGTTGTTTGGGTCGCCGGAGCGCCACAATGCGCTGCACCGCGCCCGGTTGGTGGTTCCTGATCTCGGGGTAAGGACGCTGTATGAAGACCTGCTGGCTGTGTACGACGCCGCCCAGCATCTGCTGAAGGCAGGCCGCCCCGCCATTGCCGAACGCCTGACCGACCTGCTGGACGCGGCCTTTCGGCAGATTCCGCTGGAACGGGGCAACAGTGCCGCTTATCTGGCGCGGGCCGTGGAAAACCCGGTGCTGAAAGGCACGCTAGACGGTCTCTGGGATGAATACAGCTTTGAGACCCCCAATCCTGCGCCCTACCCGCAAGAGTGGCAGCCCCGGCTGACGGCAGTGCGGGAGTGGCTGAGCAAAGCGTTGGAAGCGTTGCGGGCCGAGTATCCGGCAGAGGGGCAACTGGCCCTGAGCGGACACGCCCACATCGATCTGGCGTGGCTGTGGCCCCTGTCCGAAACCCGGCGCAAGGCCCGGCGCACCTTTGCCACAGTGCTGAACCTGATGGAGCAGTACCCGGATTTTGTGTTCAACCAGAGCATGGCGCAGCTGTATGAGTACGTGCACGAAGACGATCCCGCACTGTTCGAGCAGATCAGGGCACGAGTGAAAGAAGGACGCTGGGACGTGGTGGGCGGCATGTGGGTGGAGCCTGATGGCAACCTGCCGAGCGGTGAGGCCTGGGCGCGGCAACTGTTGTACGGCCAGCGGTACTTTGAGGCGCAATTCGGCATGCGGGCGCAGGTCTGCTGGCTGCCCGACACCTTTGGCTACGCTGCCAACCTGCCGCAACTGCTGAGGCTGGCCGACATTTCCTCCTTTTTTACCACCAAGCTGAACTGGAACGAAACCAACCTGTTTCCCTACGACCTGTACCACTGGGAAGGGCTGGACGGAAGCCGCGTTCTGGCCCACAGTTTTATGAATCCTGCCGAGGGCTACAACGGCGACATCAAGGCGCTGGACACCTTTGAAACCTGGAAAGCCTTCCGGGGCAAGCGCCGACACGCCGAGAGCCTGCTGAGCTTTGGCCACGGCGACGGCGGCGGCGGTCCCAGCACGGCCATGTTGGAACGGTACGCCCGCCAGAAAGATTTTCCCGGACTGCCCAAACTCCAGATGACGCGGGTGGCCGACTTTTATGACCGGATGGGAGCCGAGACGCGGGCCGCCCTGCCCGTGTGGGTTGGTGAGCAGTATCTGGAGTTGCACCGGGGAACGTACACCACGCAGGCCGAAGTCAAGCGCCTGAACCGCCGCCTGGAACACACCCTGCCTGAAGCCGAGGCCGCCTGTGCACTGGCCGCCCGCCTGCTGGGCTGCCCCTATCCACGCGCCGAACTTCAGGCCGATTGGAAGGTGCTGCTGCGAAACCAGTTTCACGACATCTTGCCCGGAAGCAGCGTACAGGAGGTCTATAGCGCGGCGCACGCTGAAATGCGGGAGGCGCTGGAAAAGGCCTGTCAGCGGCGCGACGCGGCCCTGCAGGCCCTCAGTGACGCGGTGGGCGGCGCTTCTGACCAGCCTGGGCGCGTCGTGGTCTGGAATCTGACGCTGGAAGATCGCCCGTTGGGAGCCTATCTATCTGGACTGGAAGGCCTGAGCATGCCGCCGGGGCGGACCGTGCCGGGGCTGGGCTACCTGAGCTTGCCAGCCGCTGCCGCTGACCCTACCCCGGCCACTTTCTCGCCCGACGACCTGACCCTGGAAAACGAATTCCTGCGCGTGCAGGTCAATCCTGACGGCACCCTGGGCAGCCTGTACGACAAGCAACAGGGCCGCGAGATGCTGGACGGGCGCGGCAACCAGTTGTGGGCTTACGTGGATATTCCGCGCATGTGGGAGGCCTGGGATCTGGACGCCACTTACAGGCAAGAAGGCGAAGAATGGACCACGTTAGAGCACCCCAAGCGCCTGGACGCACAGGCCGTGCAGGTGCGGCGCGGCAGCCAGACCGAGAGAGGCAACCGCAGCAGCATCACGCAAACCTACCGGCTGAACCCTGGCAGTCGGCGGCTGGATATTCACACCCATGCCGACTGGCAGGGCCGCCGCCAGATCCTGCGGGCACTGGTGCCGCTGCAATTGCGGGCCGCCAGCGCCACCTTCGAGACGGCTTATGGGGCCGTCGTCCGGCCCACGCATACCAACACCTCCTGGGACGCCGCTCAGTTTGAAAAGCCTGGCCACCGCTGGGCTGACCTCAGCGAAGGAGGCAGCAGCAGTGAGGGGAGCGGCCTGAGCCTACTGACGGGCAGCAAGTACGGCTACAGCGCCCAGGGAAATGTACTGGGCCTGAGCCTGCTGCGCTCGCCCATCTCACCTGATCCCACCGCCGATGAAGGCGAGCACCACTTTACCTACAGCCTGTACCCGCACGCAGGCGACTGGCGCAACGGGACCGTAGCAGAGGCCCATGACCTGAACGCGCCGCTGCTGGCCTACCGGAGCTTGGGTCAGGGGGGGACCCTGCCCGAATCGGGCCGTCTGCTGCAGTTGGAGCACGGCTCTGGCTTACGCCTCAGCGCCCTCAAACTGGCCGAAGACAGCGACGCACTGATCGTGCGGCTTTACGAAGCGCACGGCACACGCGGTCAGGCGACCCTCACGGGCCTGGGACTGGAAAACGGCTGGCAGGCGGTAACTCTGCTGGAAGAAGAACAAGACACTGGAAAGGGCGCAGGAGCGCCGCTGACTTATACGCCGTATCAGGTGTTGAGCCTCCGCTCTGGCAGCGCGACCAGACAGGAGCAATAAAAGTGACGGCTCGAGTTCAGGGTTGGCGGGGCTCACCCCTTCGGTGGGCCATTCGGGCACAGGCATCCCCAGCAGATAGCCCTGTGCCCGGTCACAGCCCCCTGCGCGGCATTCTCAATACCCTCTGCGACCACTTCCAGCTGTAGGGTATCGGCCAGAGCCAGGATGGCCTGCACCACCCGCACCGCTTCTTCCGATTGATTCTCTGCACTCTGACCCAGTGCTCTGGTTTGACCTCGGTCCAGCTTCAGCACATCAAAGGGCAGGCGCGACAGGTTGGATTCTCCCGCCTCAAAATCATCCAGCGCGATCCGAACCCCAACGCCCGCAGCGCCGAGAATTGCCGCGCCGTAAATTCCGGGTTCTGCACCACGCCGCGCTCAGTCAGCTCAAGTTCCAGCACACTGGGGGCAAGCTGATGGCGCAGGCAAACATCATGAACTGTGGCCACAAAATCGGTTCGGGCAAGCTGCTGAGGCGACCCATTCACGGCCACCCTCGTTGCCGGATGCCCCGTGCGCCGCCACAGCGCCAGTTGAGCGCAGGCCGTATCCAGGACCCAGGCACCAATGGGCAGAGTAAGGCCGGAATCCTCGGCGGCGGGAATGAACAGATCGGGCGGGAGCAGTGGGCCGCCATCGGGAGACCAGCGCAGCAGGGCTTCCATTCCGACGATCTGCCCCGTCTGAACATCCAGTTGAGGCTGGGAGTGCAATCTGAATTCGTTGCGCCCCAGCGCGGCCCGCAGCTGATTGCCGACCAACAGCCGGGCGCTGTCATACATTTCAGGCGCAAAGTGCCGTCAGGCATTCTTGCTCGAGCGCTTGGCCTGATACGTAGCCAGATCGGCGTGCCGCAGGAGGGTGTCGGGGGTCCGTGCCGTCATTGGGGTACAGGCTGATGCCGATGTTGAGAAACACTTCCTGCCCAGACAGCCCGAAAGGCTGGTCGAGTGCGTCGGCCAGTTGCTGCGCCAGCACTTCGGCACTGCGGCGGACCGGTGCGCTCGGGGCACACACGGTCAATTCATCTCCGTCGATGCGGCCCAGCAGATCGCCGGAATTCAGCACCTGATTCAGCGTCTGATGCAGCGTGGTTAGGAGTTCATCAGACTGACTGGATTTGCTTTAAGCGTTCCTGAAAGGTGGCGCTGGTGGTCAGGCGAACCTGCTCCAGTGTCACGCCGGGCATCAGTTCGGTCAGCACCAGTTGGCCGTCTATGAACTCGAATACGGCCTTGTCGGTAATGATCATGTCGACCGCGCCGGAGGTCGTCAGCGGCAGGGTGCAGCGGGGCACGATCTTGGGAGTGCCGTCCGGGTCGGTGTGGGTCATCAGAATGATCAGGCGGCCCGCGCCCCCGGCCAGGTCCATCGCTCCGCCGACGCCCAGCAGCGGTTTGCCGGGCACCGCCCAGTTGGCCAGGTTGCCCACTTCATCCACCTGCAAACCGCCCATCACCGCGATATCCACATGCCCGCCCCGGATCATGCCGAAGCTGGCCGCCGAATCAAAGTAGCTTGACCCTGGCAGGGCCGTCACAGGACTCTTGCCCGCATTGACCGGATAATCCATCGCGCCCCCATCGGCAGGGGCCGGACCCACCCCCAACATGCCGTTTTCGGTATGCAGATTCACGCCGTGCGCGGGCGTCATCAGGTCAGCCACCAGGGTGGGAATGCCGATGCCGAGGTTGACCACCGCACCGGGGCGCAGTTCCTGAAGTGCGCGGCGGGCCATGTTCATGCGGGCCTCGTCGGCCCGTTTGGCCCCGTCCCGCACATCTGCGCTGCTTCCCAGGTCGGCCAGCGTCAGGTGAGCCTGCACCAGATAATCCACGTACAGCCCAGGGGTGTGCACGTGTTCGGGCGCGATCTCGCCCACCGCCACGATCTCTTCGACTTCTGCAATGACCAGGTCGGCAGCCGTGGCCATGCTGGCATTAAAGTTTTGCTCGGTGAGGCGGTACTGCAGATTTCCCGCCGTATCGGCCCGCCACGCCCGGATCAGGGCGACCTGACCACGAATGGCAGGCACGAACACCATCTCCCGGCCCCCCAGCACCTTGGTTTCGGCGTCTGCAGCGATCAGGGTTCCGGCGGCGGTGGGGGTGTAAAAGCCGCCCAGCCCGGCCCCCCCCGCCCGAATGGCCTCGGCCAGGGTGCCCTGCGGCATCAATTCCACCTGCAGCATGCCCGCCTGATGCGCCTTCACAGCCTCTGGATTGGACGTGAAATACGACCCGACTGCTTTTTTCAGTTGTCCGTTTCTCAGCAGCCGTCCTCCGCTGAGGCCCGGCTCAGACACATTGTTGGCAATGTAGGTCAGGTCGCGCACCTCAGTTTCGGCCAGGGCGTGCACCAGATGCACGGGGTTGCCGGTCATGCCAAAGCCTCCCACCAGCAGGGTGTCGCCCGACTTGACCAGGGCCGCAGCCTCCTGCACAGAAATGATCGGCACCGTTTTCATGCCTGCACCTGCTCCGGAAGGCGCTCGATCAGCGCCGCTTCGCCCTGCCCGACTCCGACACACAGCGTGGCCAAGCCGTAGCGCCCGTTCCGCTGGGCCAGTTCGTGCGTGAGGGCCACCACCAACCGCGCTCCACTCATGCCCAGGGGATGACCCAGCGCAATTCCTCCGCCGTTGACATTCACTTTTTCCGGGTCCAGGCCAAGTTCGCGGATGCAGGCCAACGCCTGAGCTGCAAAGGCCTCATTGAGTTCGATCAGATCGATGTCGTTGAGGTCTACCCCTGTTCGTTCCAGCAATTTGCGGGTGGCAGGAATAGGGCCCAATCCCATGACCCGTGGATCTACGCCCGCAGACGCCGCGCCCACCCAACGGGCCAGGGGGGTCAGGCCCAATTCACGCGCCTTTCCGGCACTCATCAGCACCAGGGCCGCCGCGCCGTCGTTCAGGCCGCTGGCGTTGCCTGCCGTAACGGTGCCGCCCCTGCGAAAAGCAGGTTTCAGTCCGGCAAGCTGGGCCGTGTCGGTGGCCAGGGTAAAGGCGTCACCGCTGCGCGTGTAGCGTGGATGTTCGTCCGTGTCAAAGACCGTCGTGCCCTTCTTGCCCTTGATTTCAATCGGCACGATCTGGCTTTTGAAGGCTCCGGCATTGAGCGCCGCCACCGTGCGCCGCTGTGATTCGAGGGCAAACGCATCCTGATCTTCCCGCGTAATTGCGGCGAATGAGTAGGCGCCGTCGCGGCTGCGTTCCACGATGTTCTCGGCGGTTTCGCCCATCGCCTCCAACGGAAACAGGGCTTCCATCGCCGGATTCGGAAAGCGCCAACCGAGGGTGGAATCAAAGACGGTCACGTTGCCGTTGGCAAAGGCCTGCCCTCCCTTGGGCATCACCAGCGGCGCACGGGTCATGCTTTCCACGCCGCCCGCCACATACACGTCGCCGTCGCCGTTGCGAATCGCACGGGCCGCCGTATTGATGGCCGAAAGACCCGAAGCACACAGACGGTTGACCGTCAGACCCGCCACCGATTCCGGCAGACCCGCCAGCAACGCGGCCATCCGGGCGACATTGCGGTTGTCCTCGCCCGCCTGATTGGCGCAGCCCAGAATCACCTCCTCAATCAGGGCCGGATCAATCCCCGCCTGCTGCACGGCGGCCCGGATCACGCTGGCGGCCAGATCATCAGGCCGCACGCTGGACAAACTGCCCCGAATAGCCCCGATCGGAGAACGAACGGCAGCGACGATCACCACCTCCCGGTCGGGCAAGGCGGCAGACGGAGAGGCAGCGGGTTGGGCAGGAACAGGATTAGACATCGGGACTCCTTAAATCAGGCACACGGCACCTGGCGCACAGGAAGGAGGGCAACGTGCCCACCGGGTTCTCTGTTCACGCCGATACAGGACTGATCAGACCAGCAAGATGCCCTATTCAAGCGCGTTTGGCCGGTCATTTGGAAGGGGTAGGCAGCGCCGATCCCCTCAACTGTCCTCACGCTTGAGACACTTTCAGCCAGCTCCGGAGCTCAGGCGCAAGGTGCAGCGTGCAGTGGAGGCCTGGTTCTGGGTCAGCAGGGTCAGGCCTCCACTGCTCTGCGAGGCTCCTGCCGCCTTTACAGGCACCCCAACAGAGGCGCGGGCCACCCTGATGATGACCCGCACCGTCGACTTCATTGTCACTCCCCGGATGCCGAGGATCATCCAGAGGGCCGACCCTCAGCGGCGTCCTGATAACGCATGAACCACATCTTTGGTCCCCGTATACAGGTCGCGGTAAAGGGCATACAGACGGTCATATTCAGGCTTGAGGGCAGCATTGGGCTGAACAATGTGGGCGGGGCGCACCCATGAATCCAGGTCTGCCCTGGTCAGCACACCCGCCGCGAGTCCGGCCAGAAAAGCGTCGCCGTAACTGGCCCCCACCGTAGTTTCGGGCAGGTGTTGAGGCTCGCCGCTGATGTCGGAGACAAGTTGCAGCCAGGTGAGGGTTTTTGCGCCGCCGCCCACCGCCACCACCCGGCGCACCTCGGCCCCCAGGTCACGGAAGGCTTCGATGTTGTGGCGGATGCCGTAGCCCACGCCTTCCAGCACAGCGCGGAACAGATGGTCACGGGTATGGGTCAGGCTCAATCCGGCGAACACGCCGCGTGCCCGTGGATCATTGATTGGGGTGCGCTCACCACTGAAGTAGGGCAGTACCAACAGGCCGTCTGAGCCGGGGGCGATGGCCTCAGCACCCGCAAACAACGTGTCATACGCCTCGCCCGTGGGTTGATCACTGGCAAATTCATCGGCAAACCAGCGGGTCAGGCTGCCCGTGGTGCCCATTCCGGCGGCCAGATTGTGCTGGCCCGCAAATGCGCCGCCCACGGTCCAGACTCTCGGATCAGGCGTGGGCGCATCCTGCACCAGAATAAAGAAGGTGGTGGAACCGTACATGATCATCAGGTCGCCGGGATTGACCACGCCCACGCTGAGAGCCTCGCTGAGGGCGTCCACCGCGCCCACCGCCACGGGCGTGCCCTCGCGCAGTCCGGTCAGGCGGGCGGCTTCGGCCGTCACGGTTCCGGCGCGTTCGTCGCTCCAGCCGAGTTCGGGCAGGCGGGCCAAATCCAGATCGCCCAGCACTGGCACAGCAAATTGAGGCGTCCACTGGCGCGAGGCCGGATCGTAGAGCGGCATAAAGTGGCTGGCCGTGTGGTGATCCATGATGTGCCGCCCGGTCAGGCGGGAGGTGAGGTAGGCGCTCGCCGTGGTCAGCGTGGCCGCCCGCGCCCAAATTTCCGGTTCCTGCTCGCGCAGCCAGCGAATTTTGGGGCCGATGGCCTGACTGGTCAGGGCCATGCCACTGTGGGCAAACAGAGTGTCGGCGCCGATTTCTGCTTCCAACGCCTCTATTTGCACCTGGGCGCGGGAATCTACGCCGTACAGAATGCCGGGGCGAAGCGGACGGCCCGCCAAATCCAGCGGCAGCAGCGTGGGCCCGATGGCGCTGAGGGCCACGCCCGCCACATCCGCGCCCGAATACTCGCCCGACAGCAGGGCCGCAATAATGGCCTGCACATCGGCCCACCACACGGCGTCGGCGTCCTGCTCGGCGTATCCAGGGGCCGGAAAGGAAACAGTGTGCGGAATGACGTGCTGGCGCAGGATTGTTCCGCCAGACGTGACCAGCACACCCTTGCTGGAATAGGTGCCGACATCTATGCCCAGCAGCAGTTCAGGAGACATCAGACGGACTCCGTTCCACGAGTCGGAATTGAACGCCCAAAAGACACGCTGTTCACTTGGAATTCACCTCGATCATGACTTTCATACTCGTTTTCTTTTCCGCGTCGGCAAAGGCAAACGCTTCGGGCGTGTGGGCAAAGGCGTAGCGGTGCGTGACCAGCAGATCCAGGTTCACCGCGCCGCTGGCGACGAGTGCTATGGCGGCGGGGTAGCAGTTGGCGTAGCGGAACACGCCCCGGATGCTGACTTCCCGGCTGGCCGCGCTGACGATATCGAGGCTGAC
>JAQBPF010000294.1 GCA_028287665.1 Deinococcus sp.
AGAGAAGTGGCCCTTCTGTCGTGCCTTTACTTGTGTCCTACTGTTGCCGTTCCCACGCCCAGCGCAATATAAATGCCGCCTGTCACGTACTTCTGCCGCCTGGCAAACAGGGGATTGCCCCGCAGGCGCGAGCCGAGGCTGCAGCCAAGGAGGGCATACAAGCCGTCGCTGCACACCGCCAAACAGATGAACAGCAGGCCGAAGGTCAGCGTTTTCAGGGCCACCGGGCCGCGTTCCGGGTGAACGAATTGCGGCAGAAAGGCCAGAAAGAACAGCGCCGTTTTGGGGTTCAGCGCGTTGATCAAGGCGCCCTGCCAGAAGAGCTGCGACATGGATTGAATTTTGGGCAGTGGCAGGTCGGCGCGCATGGCTTCATCCCGCGCCAGCAGTGTGCGGATGCCGATATAGATCAGGTAGGCGGCCCCCAGGTATTTGAGGGCGCTGAACAACACCGCCGACGACAGCACGATGGCCGAGAGGCCCACGGTGGCCGCCAGCACATGCACCAGCCCGCCTGTCTGCACGCCCAGCACCGACAGCAACCCCGCCCGTCTTCCCTGATGTGCCGAGCGAGCCACGATGTACAGCACGGCGGGGCCCGGAACAAGCAGCAACGCGAGGGCGGCAACGGCAAAGAGGGCCAGCGAGGAGAGATCGGGCATGGTGTTCAGTTAGGCAGGTGGCGGGCCAGGAGTCAAGCGCACCACTCTGAGGGGATCTACCCTTCCTTCCGCAAGTCTCGCAGTTTCCGGTACAGTTCCTTTTCCTCATCGGTCAGCGTTTTGGGCAGCGTGATATTCAGGCGCACGTACAGGTCGCCGCGCCCGCCGTCTTTTTTGGGCCAGCCCTGCCCGCGCAGGCGCATGCGTTGGCCGCCGCTGCTGCCCGGTGGCACGCTCAGTTTGCCTTTGCCATTCAGCGTCTGCACCGTAATATCTCCGCCCAGGGCAGCCACTGGGGCAGGCACTTCGGCGCTGGTGGTCAGGTCGTCGCCGTCCAGATCAAAGCGGCCATCTTCCAGTACCCGGATGGTGAGCAGGATGTCGCCGCCGCCCGGCCCTTGCCCTGCCAGCCGCAGCCGTGCGCCGTCGCGGGTGCCGGGCGGTACGCGCAGGCTCAGGCGTTTGCCGTCTACATTGATCACTTCGTCCGAGCCACTGAAGGCTTCAGCCAACGTGACCTGCAATTCGCCTTCTACGTTCTGCACGAATCTTCTGCCCTGCGTGCCGCCCACGCCGCCCAGCAGATCTTCCAGATTCACCTGGGTGCCGCCGGGAAAGCCTGCGCCGCCCATGCCGCCTGCACCGGGTCGCCGCCCACCTACGCCGCCAAACAGGCCCTGAAAAAAGTCGCTGAACTGGCTGGCATCGAACCCCGCAAAATCGCCACCCTGAAAGCCGCCGCCACTGCCGTATCCAGGGGGAACCTGCCCGGTGTGCCCGAACTGGTCGTACACCTTGCGCTTTTCAGGGTCGCTTAGGACGGCATACGCCTCGCCAATCTCCTTAAACTTTTCGCCTGAAACGGCGTCACCTGCGTTCTTGTCGGGGTGAAACTGCTTGGCAAGTTTGCGGTAAGCGGTCTTGATGTCGGCGTCGGATGAACTGCGGGACACGCCCAGCACGTCGTAATAGTCTTTATAGGCCATGTGGGGCGTCTCCTTTGAAGTCTGAGAGAGCGTCGGTGTCTAAGGGTCGAGGGTGCTGGGCCGTCTGCATGCGGGGCTGCTGGGTTCTCAAGTTGATGCGCTCCAACGCCATCGCCGTGACAGCGCGGGGGGTTCTTAGACCCTCAGACCCTCGACCCTTAGACCTGTTCGTCGGAAAGCCGAAGCCTACCGCCCCGTAAACCCAGCCCCGCCCAGCACCAGTTCCAGATACAGGGCTTCCACTTTGGCCCGCGCCCAGGGCGTGCGGCGCAGGAATTTCAGGCTGCTCTGCATGCTGGGGTTCAGTTCGAAGCAGCGCACGGGCACGCGGTCGGCCATGCCTTCCCAGCCGTAGGCGTCCACCAGCCGCGTAAGAATCTGCGCCAACGTGACGCCGTGCATCGGGTCGGGGTGCGGGGAATCGGGGGCAGTCATGGTTTGCCTCAGCCCTGCTTGCTGACCACCACGCGGGCGGGCCGCACCAGACGGTCACCCATGCGGAAGCCCAACTGATAGACCTGCACGATCACGTCGTCGGCGTCGCCGGGAACCACTTGCAGCGCCTCATGCCACTGGGGATCGAAGGTCTCGCCCTCGCGCCCGGTGACTTCCAGACCCAGCCCGCCAAAGACGCGCAACATGGTGGCCTGCACGGCCTGCATCCCCGGAATCAGCTTGGTCGGGTCGGCCACGCCCATACTCACGGCGCGGTCAAGATCGTCGTACACGGGCATCAGACTTTCAGCGGCCTTGGCAATTCCCTGACCCTGTGCAGCGTCCACTTCCCCTTGCAGGCGGCGGCGCTGGCTTTCAAAGTCGGCGGCGAGGCGGGCCAGACGGCCTTTCAGATCGGCGTTTTCCTTCTCCAGCTCATCGGCCTGTTGCAACTTGGCCATCATTTCCTGCACCTGCCCGAACATGTTTTCGTCCATGCCAGGGAAACCGCCTTCCTCGTCCATTATCTCGGCGTCCATCAATTCAACGTCTTCTTCCAAGTTGTCGGTGTCGGATTCTGGAATATCCAGCCCGTCCATATCTATGGTCTAGGAGTCTTTGGTCGGCGCTTCTTTCAGAGCG
>JAQBPF010000334.1 GCA_028287665.1 Deinococcus sp.
AGTTTACTGGGCCTGACCGAGATTCCAGACCTTAAACTCACGCCTCGCGGACTGCAGGACGTCGGTGCCTGGCGAATGCAAGACAACGCCGCTGGATGAACAGCCAACTTGAAATAATCACTCATTATTAGAGCGTAAGAAATAAGAATGGAGAAATATAAGTCATTTAAACTCTCTGGATGAAGGGCCCGAAATACTGTGGGGTTAGTTAGATTCGCATGACATCCATTATTCCCAAACCTGACCGCGACGCTCCTGTCCTGACGCCTGCCCAGGCATCGAGGGCCTTTTCGTGGACCCGTTTCTTGATCTTGGTGGCCCTGTTGCTGACCCAGGTGGGAACGGTCACGGGGGTGTTGTGGGCCAATCGGCGTGCAGGAGAGGCCATCTTGCAGTCACAGGCCCGCGAGAACCTTCAGCACCTGATCCGGGTCACGGGCGATGGTGTGCGCTCTTATTTGCAAAGCGCCGTTCAGATGGTGCGGATCAATGCGGCTCTGATCGAAGGCGGGC
The DNA here is from genome assembly GCA_028287665.1 of Deinococcus sp. Classification (GTDB taxonomy): domain Bacteria; phylum Deinococcota; class Deinococci; order Deinococcales; family Deinococcaceae; genus Deinococcus. The sequence goes on from JAQBPF010000334.1 coordinate 514, forward strand.
AGATCAACAGCTACGATTCTGGGGCGGTGAGCATCGCCTACGGCACCATGCTGGACGCCATTCCGCAGCTGGACGCCGCCCTGCTCGGCCAATCGGATGGCCGATTCGTCCTGGTGCGCCGGGAGGATAAGGGCCGGTACATCAAAATCATAGACCAGCTTCCCCAGCGCCAGACCACCGTGACGACCCTGAACGCAGCGGGCCGCGTGACCTCGCAAACCATGCCTGACGATGCCTACGACCCGCGCACGCGGCCCTGGTATAAGTTGGCGACCCGGCAGATGGGTCAGACGATCTGGACAAATCCTTACGTGTTTACCTCCTCGCAGTTGCCCGGAGTGACGGTGGCCTCGGCCCAACAGGGGCTGGATGGCCGCGCCCTCGTGGTGGGGGTCGATGTGCAGCTCAGTGGGCTGGCCCGGATGCTGGAAAATATGCAGTTGACGCCGCGTGGGCGGGCTTTTATCACGGACGCGAATGGACACGCCATTGCCGCTTCACGTGCGTGGCCGCGCAGCATTCAGGGCCGAGTGCCCAATCTGGCCGAGGTGGGTGATCCGCCCCTGCGGGCCCTCCTGGACAACGGCGGCTTGCCGCGCCTCAATGTGGGCCAAAGCGTGGGCAGCGAAATCACGCAGCGTTATGTGGTGGGAACCGAAGCCTACGCTGCCGTAATGCGCCGGGTAGAAGTGCAGCCGGGCATCAATTGGGTGGTCGGCGTGTACGCGCCCGAGTCGGATTTTACGGGCGAGCTGAACAGCGTCTTTCGCCAACACCTGCTGATTATTGCGGTCATGGCCCTGCTGAGCGGGCTGATTGCGTGGCCGCTGGCCTTCAGTGTCACCCAGCCTTTTGCCACCTTGCAGCGGCAGGCCACCACCGACGCCCTGACCGGTCTGCGGAACCGTGCCAGCTTTCTGGCCCAACTGAGCGAGGATTTGCGGCGCGAAGTGACCAATCCGTACACTGGAGAGTTGGGGGTTATCCTTCTTGATCTGGACGGCTTTAAGGCTGTGAACGACACCTACGGCCATGCCGTAGGCGACGAAGTGCTGCATGCCGTGGGCGCAAGCTTGCTGGGCGCGGCGCGGGTTGGAGAAACCCTGGGGCGTCTGGGCGGCGATGAATTTGCCCTGATTGTGCGTGCCGAAACCCGCAGAGCTGTCTGGCAGCGGGTCGAAGGAATCTTGCAGGCGGTGGTGCGGCAGCCCATCGATGTTGGCGGGGTGCCGCACCAGTTGGGGGCCACGGCTGGGCTGGTGTTTTACGATCATACTATGGCCGCGCCCCTGACCCTGGAGGAGATTGAAGACGCCTCTCACGCGCTGTTGTTGCGGGCCGACACGGCTTTGCTTAAAGGCAAGAAACGTGAGAAAGGACGGGTGTGGCTGGCAGAGGACCAGAATGGGGAAACGGGACTCAGCTGAGCAGGGTCGCGTTCTGGCGGCCAGTTGAAATCAGCGGCGTATCTGCAAAGGCCGCGCCCCGAACAGTTGCGCCCGCAGACTGTTCCGCGCCCCAGTGAGCGCTCGGTCAAGCGTTGGCCCCCGTGCCGAAGCCGCACGCAGCCACACCGCGCCGCCTGCCGTGTGCCCGCAGGCCAGTTGACCCGGCACGGCAGGCCAGTCGTTTACGCTTCCACTGCCCACCCACATGCCGCTGGCCGCGTAATCCCACTGGCTCCAGATGCCGGGAGCGCGGGTAGACTCGCCCGGTTGCAGCCGTACCTGATCCAGATAGAGCCGCTGGCTGCCGCGCCAGACTTCTACGCGGCTGCGGTAGTCGGCAAAGGCCAACCGCTCGCCCATCAGCACGCGCCCGGAGGCCAGGGTTTCGGTGAGGCCCAACTCTGCGCCGTCTTCCAGGTCGGCCCGCAAGGTCTGGTGAAAGGCGCTGCCTGCGAAGGGTAGAGTGCGTTCCGGGTAATATTCCAGCCGCCCCCCTGCGGCCACCTGAAAGCGGATGTCCTGCGTCGCCACCGCCCCGGACGGCGAAGGCTGAAGCCGCGTGGCCGACTGCGTGAGAATCAACGCCCGTGCGCCCGTGCCCACCTCGGCCACGATCTCGCTGTGGTCGCCGCCCAGTACCCCGCCCGTGGGGTTCACCACAAAAACCATCAGGGTGCCGCAGGGGAGTTCAAAGGGCCGAATGATCATCAGCGGCGCTTTCTGCACGTCGCGGGTCAGCACGGTCTTGCCCCGTTGCTGCTCGAACCTCAGCTGCAGGATGCCGGTACGGGTGCGCTGGCCCAGTGTTTGCTCTTCCAGTGTTCGACCCGATGTGGTTTCACCCAATGCGATTTGACCCAATGCGCCGGGTGTCATTCGGAGGGGCTGACCTGTAATCCGATTCTGGGCGGTGCGACGGCCCTAAATAGCAGATCGTGTTCGATCCAAGCGATCACTTCGGCCACGCCCAGTCCGCGTTTCAGGTCGGTAAACACATACGGCCTGACTTCCTCGCCCACCGTTCTCTGCGCCCGTGCGTCGGCGTCCATGACGCGCAAATCGGCCCCCACATGCGGCGCGAGGTCGGTTTTGTTGATCACCAGCAGGTCGGAATGCCGCACGCCGGGGCCACCCTTGCGCGGCACCTTCTCGCCGCCCGACACATCCAGCACGAACAGCCAGGCGTCCACCAGTTCCGGGGAAAAGCTGGACGCCAGATTGTCACCGCCCGACTCTATAAAAATGAGTTCCACCCCCGGAAAATCGGCTTCCAGCGCCTCCACCGCCTCCTGATTCAGCGACGTGTCCTCGCGGATGGCGGTGTGGGGGCAGCCGCCGGTTTGCACGCCCCGAATACGCTCTGGGGGCAGCGCGGCGGCGGCGGTCAGAATCCGCTGATCCTCGAAGGTGTAGATGTCGTTGGTGATCACGGCCAGGGCATACCGGTTCCGCAGCGTGCAGCACAGCACTTCGAGCAGCGCCGTTTTGCCCGAACCCACCGGGCCACCGACACCAATTTTGAGCGGAGCAGGGGAGAGGGTCACGCCGAGTAGTCTGGC
>JAQBPF010000344.1 GCA_028287665.1 Deinococcus sp.
TGCAGCTCAGCTTCGGTCGTTATGGTCATGGCTTACTGTAGGGCACCAGCACGGGGTGAACACGGCCCAGTCCCGAACGGTGGAGTTCCTTTCGCCAACGGAGTGCCGCCTCGATAGGTGGTCCCTAGTCGTTCACCCGGACCAGGCGGGTCTTGCTCTCTTCAGGGCATGAACCGGATTCCAGCACTATTGATCAGCAGCGTCCTCGCACGAGGAGCCTGGGCTCTGGCTCAGGGCAACATGGGCGGCATGGATTACAGTTCCATGGGGGGCACGGCCCAAGCGGCGAGCGCGAGTCTGCCGGGCATCTCGGTGGGCGGTTTGGACCTGAGCAGCCTCCAGAACCTCAGTGCCAAAGCAGTTGACCGGGCCTTTCTAAGCATGATGGTGCCGCATCACCAGGCGGCGGTTGCCATGGCCCGCGCCGTGTTGCCGCTGAGCCAAGACGATACCGTCAGAACGTGGGCCAACCAGATCATCCAAGAACAGACGCTCGACCTGAACGCGCTCCTGAACAGCTCTGGAGGCGAAGACGCCGCGCTGGCGGCCATCGCGACCAAGAGCATGGCGGGCATGGTCAGGAAGGCCACGAATCCGGACGTGGCCTTCGTGCAGGGCAGGTTGCCTCACCACGCCTCGGCCGTAGAGATCGCGGCTCTGGCACTGCAAAAATAGGCAGCCCCAAAGTCTTGGCCCGGCCCCGCGACATCATGACGGCGTAGGCCGGAGAGGTCTACGGCGTCCGGATCTGGCGGGTCCTGCGCGGGCTGTAACCGCTCTTCTGCCGCTACCTCAGGCTTTTTTGCCGGGCCCACTCCTGCTGGGCAGAGGCGGTCGCCAGTTCAGGGTGTCCGGCTTCGCTGAGGGCCTGATCCCGGATCCGACACGAATCGCAGACGCCGCACGGCTCGCCGCCGCCCTGATAGCAACTCCAGGTGAGGTGAATCGGCACACCCAAGTCTAACGCCGCCTGAACGATGGCGGTTTTGGTCAGGTGAACGAGGGGCGCGGTCAGCACGGCGCCGTGTCCTTCCAGGCCCGCTTTTGATGCCAGGTCGGCCAGGGTCTGGAAGGCCGCGAGGTACTCCGGGCGGCAATCCGGGTAGCCACTGTAATCCACCGCGTTAATGCCGAGGTAAAGGCGCTCGGCTCCAATCGCTTCGGCGAGGCTCAGGCCCACCGCAATAAACACCGTGTTGCGTCCTGGGACGTAGGTGACGGGAATGACCCCATCTTTAGTGCCCTCAGTAGGAACAGCCAGGGTGTCATCGGTCAGGGCACTGCCCCCAAAGGAACCGATGTTGATGTCGATGATCCGGTGCTGTGCGCCGAAATGCCGGGCAATCTGGGCGGCGCGGTCGAGTTCGATGGTATGCCGCTGGCCGTAGCGGAACGACAGGGCCGTGCACTCATACCCGTCCTGAAGGGCCATGGCCAAAGTGGTGCTGGAATCGAGGCCACCCGAGAGCAGGACGACGGCGCGTTTGATGGGGGGAGTCATGAGGTCCTCTCAGTAGCCCAGTTGAGCGTTGCCGCCCAGCGGAATGAGTCGTTTGTCGCTGTGCGCGTCCAGGTCATCGGCGCGGTAGAGCTTGTGCATCTGGTAGCCCGCCCGCAGGCGGGGGTTGGCCTTGACGGCCTCGGTGATGGCGTTCAGCACCGTCAGATCGCGCTCACGGGCCTTGCTCCATTCCGGATGCAGCCAGATCACCGCGTCTTCCCTCAGGCCATTCAGCGTGTCCAGCCCGGCCGCAATATCGGCGGGGTCATGCACGATGATTTTGACCTCATCGGCCTGGGCGACCACACTGGCCTCCGGCCACTGGCCAAACGGCTTGGGCGACAGGGTGACCCAGTCAATGGCGCCGCGCAGAGGCGCTATTCCGCTGGTCTCTAGGTGCACCCGGCGGCCCAAAGCATGCAGGGCGTCCACCAGGGGCACGAGGTCGAACAGGATCGGTTCCCCGCCCGTGATCACCACCACCGCCCCGTCCGGACTGTCTGCGCGGACGACTTCGGCCAAGTCCGTCTCGCTCATCAGGGTGACCCCTTCCGGGCGGTAGTCCTTGTGCCAGGTGCCTGCACTGTCGCACCACGGGCAGGCCTGTGGGCAGCCGTAGAGCCGGATGAAGTAGGCGGCGCGGCCCAGATGCACCCCTTCCCCTTGCCAGGTGTAAAAGCGCTCGTAGACGGGGTACTTCATTCCCAGTACTCGCAGGACGAGTCGGGCGTTTCCCAGAGGGTGACCCTCAGGCGCAGGTCGGCGCCGTCGTCCCCGTCCGGCAGATCGGTGCGCACGCGTTCCAGGGTCTTGCGGTGCAGGTAGGCCACGATCATCTCAGCAGTCGTGTCATCGCCGAGGTCCGGCAGGTCGTTGAGGTAGGCGTGATCCAAGCCGCCCTGCTCGACATCTTTTTTGGCCCACTTCAGGGTTTTGAAGTCGGCCACCATGATGGGCCGCTTCACGTGAGCACTGGGACGCAACTGCTCAGAGGTCAGGGCCATGCGCACGCGGTAGGTGTGACCGTGCAGGCGGCCACACGGCCCGTCGTACCCGGTAATGACGTGGGCCGAGTCGAAAGTGAATTCGGTCGTCAGGGTCCAGGGCATCAGGGCGTTTCCCCGGGCGCCACGTACTTGGCGGTGCAGATGGTGTTGATGCCGCCGCGCATCCCGTAGTCGCAGCGGATCTCCAGGCTCAGGGGATCGAGCAGGGCCACCAGATCGGCCAGCACCCGCCGCGTGGCGTGCTCGTGGTAGATCCCCACGAAGCGGTAGCTCGTCAGGTAATACTTCAGGCTCTTGAGTTCGACGCAGGTATCGCGGGGGAGGTAACGGATCTCCAGGCGGCCGAAGTCGGGCAGGCCGCTCCACGGGCACACCGGACTGAATTCGTCGGTCACGATCTCAATGTGCATCGGTTGGCCGGGGTAGCGCACGGGATCGTCTTCCCGGGCGTGGGGAAAGGTGCCCAGCACCGCCACATCAATCGCGTCGAGGCCCTGCACATCATAGCGGCGGTCAAAACCGGGGTTCTGGGGGCCGCAGTCGGCCCCCTGGGTTGCATTCGTCATGGTGGTCTCCCTGACGGTCACCGGCTGGACACCGTGTGACCGGGATGACAGCACAGGTCATCCTTTCTGGGAGTCTGCTCCGCACCGGATGTGGTGCGGGACAAGCTCGGGAGCATTATCAGCATGCAACTGCCGCGCGGCAACCCCAGAGCTCACCCTGGGGTTCGGGGATGACCTGCGTACAGTCCGGCGGTGGGGCAAGCCTCGGCGGCATATGCCGCCACCTGCGGTGCCCCCAGGCCGCTTGAGACGGGGTGTGCAGACGCGCCAACAGATCCATGCCCAGTCGAATCCGCTCAGCTCTTTGGTCCTGGCGGTTGGAACGGTGCCTGCTCGCAGTTCTGTGACCGGTGCCCAAGGTACAGCCATGGAGGACACAGAGCCGCGACGATCCAGTGCCCAGCTAGCCTGGTTCCGCCGCAAGGCGGTCTTTGAGGTCGTCCACAAAGCCCTGGGCGTCCAGCGCAGCCAACCGGCGGTGGGCCTCCTCCACGAGGGGCGCCGCGTTGATCTCCCCCTGCAGCATCAGGTGCCGCAGCTTGTCCAGTTCGAGGGAGGTGAATTTGCGGCTGTACAGCAGGGAAATCCGCTTGAGAGCGAACATGGCCCGTTGGTCGGGCGACTGGCCCTGCAACTGTTCAGCAAAGTCGGGCACGGAGACGTCTTCGGCTGGGGCTGACACCCTCCGGGAAACAGCCGGTCCCGGCAACGCCCCCCCTGTTCCTCGTTGGCCCTGTGAATCAGGATACTGATCTGGGTTCTTGATCAGGTGAACCAGTGCGTGTGCATTGGTTTTCTTGACTTTGAGGAAGCCAGAGCGCAAAAGACGTTCAAACAGTTCGATTCGGGCCAGCAACACCGACGTGGTGTACAGGCGGGTGAGTTGGCGGGAGACGCCATCAGCCACCCCATAAAAACGCAGCCGATTGAGGAGGGCGGGGCTGACCGGTGTGAACTCCGGAGAAAATTCGTAACGCAGGCGCTGGTGGCGCCCTCGCCCCTCCGCCGTGACGTTTCGCAGGTAACCGCGCCGCAGCAGCTCTTCGTGCGGGCTCTCCAGCGCTCGGCGAATGGCGTCCGGGCGAGTATTGGGCAACTTGCACTGATCGGCCCACTCGATCAGCCCCACCTCGTACTCGTCAATCATCTCGTCGGGCTGTTCCGGGTTGTAGCGCATGGCGTCCAGCAGCCGGAAGATGATGCGGGTGCGCGGGCGAGAGAGCGACTGCATAAATTCGAGATTGAGGGGCTTGGTAAACCCACTTCGCAGCGACGACACGAGCGGTTCGGCCAGCCGAATACGCAGCATGCTGCGCTCATCGAATTTGCCTGCTTCGCCCTGATGGGTATGCTCCAGAAGTTCGATGAAGTGGAACTTCGCGGTGGTCCAGCGGCGATTGGGATGGTCACGCCAGCCACCACTGACCTCATAGGAGGTGGTATGCAACCGGTCGAGACTGATCGCCAGCATCTCCCGGTACTTGCCGTTGCGGTGAAAGTTCGCCAGGCGCATCAACTCAGACACCGCCAGGATCATTTCGCCGTCGTCTGGCAGGCCGATACTCATGTAGTGGTCGATCAGAGCGCTGCTGACATCATTGTCGATGCCGTGCGGAATCCCGTAATCCGGGAGGGCCCGGCAGGCCACGCGCACGACCCGGTCCCCATGCTGATAGGTCACCCGCCAGGTGTGTTGCTGCGCCACCTGATCCTGAGCAGAGACAAGATTGAGCCGTCCCCAATTCAGATCATCGAAACTTGTCCGCCTGCTGTTGTCCACGGGTCTCCTGTTGTTGAATCACCATACCCTGTACAGGAAAGGTCTTTGATCACGATATTGATGAAAAAACACCACCCAGGAAAGCGTCAATGCGCTGTCCAGGACGGCTTAAAATCCCACAACGCCTCAGGTGTGTCTCAGGGAGAGGCCCTCAATCCCACAGGTGTGTCTCAGGCGCCGAACAAAACGCCACCAGTGTGTCTCAGG
>JAQBPF010000377.1 GCA_028287665.1 Deinococcus sp.
TCAGGTAAGCGGCGGCGTTGTTGGCATACACGGCCTTTCCGGCAGGATCAAGCGCCGTCAGGGCCGACTGCACATTCCGCACGTACCCGGCTGCCAGCCCCGCATCCCACCACGCATGAGGATCAACGGCGCCGTGCTCGGCCTCTCCAGCGTGTTCGTCCTCTTCGGCCCCTTCATGCAGCTTCAGACCTCTGGTCAACGTGACCACCTTCATTCCCGGTGCAGAGGCCGTGAGTTTCGGCAGCCACGGCTCCAGATTCGCCCCGTTCACAAAGAGCGCCCGGCTGCCTGCCAACCCACGAATAACCGCCGTGGAGGGCTGAAAAGTATGGGCATCACTGCCCGTGGGCACGATGATATTGAGGCTCACGCGCTGGCCACCCACCACGCGCACGAAATCAGCGACAACCGTGGTGGTGGCACTGACGGCCAGTGGCGCCGCTTGGGCAGGAGCAAGCATCAGCACCGCCAGAATCAGAGGAAACTTCATCCGAGTTCCACGCCTAAAAAGCCGCCCCTGGTCAGGGTCCGGAGGGCAGAGGCACTGATCCATACCGTCCGCCGGATGCCCCGTTCAGAGATGGTCTTTTTTTGCAGATTGGCCCGCTGGGTCCGCTTGGTCACCCCCGTGACTTTGCGGCCGACACCGCCCGCCGCACGGGCCTCCCCCCGGCGCGTCACGGCATTCACGACCCGGTTCTTTGTGCCCGTCAGATAACATTCACGGCTCATCTTGAGCACCCCTGATGCCGCTTGCAGGCAGGAGCAAGCAGCGGCAACGTGACCTGTGAACTTGGCGGCAAGACGGGCCGAGGTGACAGGTCACCCGGAGGGAACAGAAAAGAGAACAGGACCATAGTTTGATAATGATAGTTTATTATCAACTTTAAGGCAAGTCTCGGTTCTGCTTCCATCGGTGGAGCAGTCAACTGGGGCATGTGGGCGGAGAGACACCTCAGCGCTGAAAAGTGCGGATGGGCCTCAGCTCTGTTCTCAACGATCAGTTCATCTGTTCTGGATCGCGGATCGGCAACTCAGTTCCCAGGTCCACAGACCAGAATTGAGGCTGACCATCGGGGTCGACCATGGCTTCAATCAGCTCGTCCAACTTGGCCCACTGGGTCACCACCGCAGCCAGGGCGGCGGCCTGCGCTCCATCGGCATCCGTCCAATCGGGCCAACGTTCGGTGTCCAGCACGCGTACCTCAAGTCGTCCGTTGTCGTGCGCCGAACTGGGCGCGGCGGCCTCCACTTGCAGCACCATGCGCCTGACTCCGGTAAACGTGGCACGTTCCCAGATTCGCTGCATCTCCACGGCACTGACCCCCCTGTAAAGCGGAGCTGCAGTCTGAACGGGGGCAGAGGTGGGGGCAAGGCGCTCGACTGGCTCAGCACGGTCTGTCTGCAACGGAGCCGTGCGGTACTTGCCCAGGCGTCTCCCCTGCGGCGCTTCTTCCTGAATCAGCAGGCCCTGTTTCACCAGATTGGACAGGGCACGGCCAGCGGTGATGCCAAGGGCGGCCTGCAAACTGCGGACGCTGTGATGACCGGGATACTGATCGACATACAGCCACACCAGCTTGGCTGTCGCCGATAGACGGCTTAAGCAACCGGGGAGCATCTTATCCATTCGGCCATTGTGACAAATTCGACTTGGGCTGTTTTACTGACGTGTAGGCCACTTGCGGGGGCGGTACAGATGGGTGCTCTCCCTTGTGCTTAGGCTGGCGCGATCAATCCGCTAAACTCGCGTTTATGACGCAGCCCGCCTCTACCCCAGCCACACCCGAATGGTACAAAAGCGCCGTCTTCTACGAGTTGTCTGTCCGGACCTTTGCAGATGGCAACGGCGACGGCAAGGGTGATTTTCCGGGCCTGACCGGGAAACTGGACTACCTGAAGAATCTGGGCGTGGACTGCCTGTGGTTGCTGCCCTTTTATCCCAGCCCCCTGCGCGACGACGGCTATGACGTGGCCGATTACGTGGGCATCCACCCCGATCTGGGCACGATGGACGACTTCAAGGTGTTTTTGCGCGAAGCCCACGCCCGAGGCCTGAAAGTGGTGGGCGACCTCGTGACCAACCACACCTCCTCAGACCACGCCTGGTTTCAGGCGGCGCGGCGCGGCCCAGTGCTGCCCGACGGCACGCCCAACGAGTACCACGACTACTACGTCTGGAGCGATACAGGGACCGAGTACAGTGGCGCACGCATCATTTTCACCGACACCGAAACCAGCAACTGGACGAAAGACGAGCAGTGTGGGCGCTACTACTGGCACCGCTTTTTTGGCAACCAACCCGACCTGAACTACGACAATCCCAAGGTGCAGGAAGAACTGCTGATCGCCGCCCGCTTCTGGCTGGACCTCGGCCTGGACGGCTTCCGGGTCGACGCTGTGCCGTACCTGATCGAGCGCGAGGGCACCAACTGCGAGAACCTGCCCGAAACGCACGACATCCTGAAAGGCATGCGCCGCATGGTGGACACCGAATACCCCGGGCGCCTCCTGCTGGCCGAGGCGAACCAGTGGCCCGAAGAAGTGGTGGAGTATTTCGGCACCGATGCCGACCCGGAATTCCATATGTGCTTCAACTTTCCGGTCATGCCCCGCCTGTACATGAGCCTGAAGAGGGAAGACACGACCAGCATCCGCGAAATCATGGAGCGGATGCCGCCTATTCCCAAATTTGGGCAGTGGGCCACCTTCCTGCGCAACCACGACGAACTGACCCTGGAAATGGTCACCGACGATGAGCGCTCGTTTATGTACGCGGCCTACGCGCCCGACACACGCATGAAGATCAACGTGGGGATCCGCCGCCGCCTCGCGCCGCTGCTGGACAACGACCGCCGCCGCATCGAGCTGCTGAACACTGTTCTGCTGGCCCTTCCTGGCAGCCCGATTCTGTACTACGGCGACGAAATCGGCATGGGCGACGACCTGACGCTGGCCGACCGCAACGGGGTCCGCACGCCCATGCAGTGGAATGCGGGCATGAGCGGCGGCTTCTCCACGGCCACGCCCGACCAGTGCTTCTTTCCTCCTATCGGCGATCCGGTGTACGGCTACCAGCGCGTCAACGTGAACAGCCAGGAGCGCGACCCCAGCAGCCTGCTGAAATGGACGACCCGGCAACTGGAACTGCGCCGCGCCCATCCCGCTTTCAGCCAGGGCGACCTGACGTTTGTAGAGACCGGCAATCCGGCCGTTCTGGCCTTTATTCGCCAGCATGAAAACGAAACCCTGCTGATCGTGAGCAACTTTGCGGGCAACGCACAGGCCGCCACACTGGAGTTGGGCGAATTTGTGGGCCGGATGCCCGTGACGCTGGCAGGCGGCAGCCACTTCCCCACCATCACCGAGGCTGCCTACCCGATGACGTTGGGTAAGTACGATTACTACTGGATGCGTCTGAACTGAGCGTTGGGCAGGTAGCGTCGGGCAGGTGAAGTGGATCGTGGGCAGAGCTGCACCCACGATCCACTTTTTATGTTCCAACTTCTTCCTAGATTCGGATCGTCACCCGCGCTCCATCGTCTTCCAGATGCACGGAGTCTATGAAACGCACGACCCGCGTGGCATAGCCCATAACCAGCGTGTGGGTGCGTGCCCCGCCTCCAAAACGCCGCACGCCGTTCAGCAGTTCGCCGTAGGTAATTCCGGTGGCGCTGAAGACCATCTGGCTGCCGGGGGCGAGGTCGTTGGTCTTGTACACGCGGCCTTCCTCCACGCCCATGGTCTTGAAGCGTTCACGCATGGCGTCGTCTTCGGCAATGAATTTGCCCTGAATTTCGGCTCCCAGGCATTTCAGGGCCGCCGCACTCAGGACGCCTTCGGGTGCGCCGCCTGACCCCATCAGGGCATGAACACCTGTGCCGCGCACACCCACAGCCAGACTGGCAACCACGTCTCCGTCACCAATCAGTTTGACGCGTGCGCCCGCTGCCCGGACCCGGCCAATCAGGTCGGCGTGCCGTTCACGGTCTAGAATCGTGATCAACAGGTCTTCAACATCGCGCTCCAGGCTCTGGGCGATCACGCTGAGGTTGGCTTCGACGGGCCAGTCGATATTGACGCGGCCTGCGGCGGGGGGCGGCACCACCAGCTTGTCCATGTAGCAGTCGGGCGCGTGCATCAGGCCGCCGCGCTCGCTGAGGGCAATCACGGCCAAGCCGTTGGGCAACCCTTTGGCCGTGACCACGGTGCCTTCCACCGGGTCCACGGCGATATCCACCTCATATTTGCCCTGCCCCACCTGTTCCCCGATATACAGCATGGGGGCTTCGTCCATCTCGCCCTCACCGATCACCACCGTGCCGCGAATATCGAGGCTGTTGAGCAACGTCCGCATGGCCTCGGTGCCTGCGCCGTCCACAGCGTTTTTGTCGCCCATGCCCACCCAACGGCTGGCCGCCAACGCCGCCCCTTCAGTCACGCGTGCGGTTTCCAGCACCAGCGCATGCTCGAAATGGGCATGCAAGCCGTTGGCTTCCTCCGCCCCGCCCTGACCCGATCCACGTTGCCCCGGCATGTGTGTCGTCATACCCAGACCGTAACATGCCGAACCCAAAAAGCCGCGCTGGGAGCGGTTCCATTGAGTGTACGTGTGTGAGGGACGCCCTCAAGAGCGCCTAGAATGGCCTCATGCGCTCCCGCCCGCCGCCCGTTCCAGCCCGCCGCCCACCCGCCGTGCAAGCTGGCGTGGTCACGGCGCTGTTGGTGGCTGGATTATGGCTCCAGGAAATCACCGATCAGGTTGCGTTCGGCGGTTCACTGGACCGCTACGGCATAGAACCGCGCGATACGCAGACCTTTTGGCATGTCCTCAGTGCGCCTTTTTTGCATGGCGGCTTCGATCATCTGCTGGCCAACACCGTTCCCGTGGCCGTGCTGGCGTTTATGTCTGCACTGCGCGGCCTGTGGCGATTTGCCCTGGCCACCCTGATGATCGTGGGGCTGGGCGGCGCATTGGTCTGGCTGTTCGGACGGGGCGGCAGCGTGCATCTGGGGGCCAGCGAACTGGTGTTCGGCTACCTCGCTTATCTGCTGGGCGCGGGCTGGTGGGAACGCTCTGCCTCGGCCATCATTGCCGCCGCCGTGGCCCTGCTGCTCTACGGCGGCGCGCTGTGGGGCGTATTGCCCAGCAATCCTGAAATCTCGTGGGAATCCCACCTGTTCGGCTTTGTGGCTGGGGTCGTCGCCGCCGCAGTGTTGCACCGGAAGCGGAGGCCAGGACGGGCAGAAGAGCGGGTCTATCCGCAGTAGATGGCGCGATCTCAGGATGCAGAGGCTGAAGGGTCGGCCTTGATCGCGCCCAGCCTGCCGTTCCTCAGAAAGAGCAGCAGGGTCAGGCCCGCCAGAAGGATCAGCAGCAACGAGGCGTGGCCCCCACTCAGGAACACCAACGGAATGACGGCGGCCAACGCCAGCGGCACGAGGTAACGCCGTCCCAACGCCGTAACGGACAGGGCAAGGCCCACCACCACACCCAGGGGTTGGGCCAGCAGCACGGGCAGATAGAAGGTCAGGACGCCCCCCAGCACCAATCCGAGGCTGAGGCCCAGTACCGCGCCTGCCAGCGGCAGAGGGAGGAGTCTGAGGCGGCGCGACACAGCCCACGCTCCGCAGAGCAGGGCCGCCAGCGCAACAGCCAGCGGGCCCACCAGCCCCAGCTTGCCCAGCGTTTCGCGCAGGCTGCCCTGCGTAAACACCACCGCCACATCCTGCGCGGTAATCACGTCCTCCAGTTGCCAGCGCAACACCTGAGCTGTACCGAGCGCCGTGCGCGTCTGGCTGGTCGGGAACAGGGTGTACCGCTGGAATTTGGCGGGGCGGTCGGCGTTGATGGTCAGGTCAAAATTCTTGACGCTTTCGCGGCGCTGGCCCAGCAGATAGCTCCAGCCTCTGGCCCCCTGATGGCGGTAGGTCACGTTGACGCGCACGGCCTGGCCTGCGCCCACCTCGCCCGTCCAGACGCTGCCGCCCGCCAGATCAGAGGCGCGGTAGACCTGCCCGTTCACGGTCAGCTTGAAGCCGCTGAGGGTGCCGCTTCCATCCGGCAACGGGAAGGCGAAGCGCAGGGTGGCCGCCTCTGCCTGGGGGTTGGTGAAGGTGTAATCGGCGTTGAAAACCGCGTTGTAGTACGTCCCGCGCCCGCCCGCCGGGTCCACGAATTTCAGGTCGGCCAGCACCTTGCTGGTGTCCAGATTCACGGGTTCTTCGGTCTGAAGGGTCACGTCGCGGGTGTAGGTGAGGTTGCGGCCCCGGCGCGTAAAGCCTTCGCGGAAGTCCTGCACCGTCTGACCGTCCGGGTTCCCAAAATAGGGCAAGAGTGTTTCCCAGCCGCCGTTGACCTGAAGGCGGGCGTAGACCTCGGCAGGCAGCGTAATCGAGCGCGTGTAGGTCGTGCTTTTCAGCAGGCTGGCGCGGGGGGCCTGCTGGGTGGTCTGGCCGCCGTCCGGGTCGGCGGCGTTGGCATAGCGGGCCGATTGCTGCGCTCCCAAACGGGCATCCACCGCCCGCCGGGTCACGTTCAGGGCCAAGGCACCCGCGCCCACTGCCAGCGCCACCAGCGCCCAGCGCCCCAGCAACGGCAGCCGCGTTCCCAGCCAGGTCAACCCCGCCCGGAAGCGTTCACGGTCCAGCAGACCGATCAATAACAGGGCCAGCAGGAGGCCCGCAGCGACCAGTGCCAGAGGCCTCGCCAGGGCCAGCACAGAAGAAAGAGCGTCAAGCAGGGCATTCAGGGCAGTCTGAACCATAGGGAAAACCTCCGGACAAGCGGCAGTGCAGTGGATCAGCAATAAAGAGTAAGAGACTCACCTGAGTTCATACCTCAAAGTAGGTCCAACACTCATCCCTCTTTGGGTGGAGACCGATTGGGCAACGCCTGGACTGGAAGCAGGAATACAGGGGCAATGGCAGGGCCTTCCGGTCATGGCGGGGAAGCTGGAGGCAGTTTTTCCATTGGCGCACTCCATCTGTCAGCATGGTTTATGGCCCAGTCCCCCCGACTCCACCGGACCCCCACCCTGCCGGGAACCCTGAAGCCTCTGCTGGAAATGCAGTTGGGCACAGGAATTTTGGCCACGCAGTACCTCGGTCAGGAACGGGAGTGCGAACTCTTTGTGCTGGAGACGGCGCGGGGGCCGCATCTGGTCAAGGTGTGTGTGCAGGGCATTCCCAATCTGTTTTTTGCCGAGGTACAGGACCTGGCGCAGCAGCGAACCGCCGGACAACCCGGCGTGCCCGACGTGATCGCCTTCGCCGACGCACCTTATGCGGGCCTGGGAACACCGGGGCAAGCTGGCCCAGCGTTCTTGCTGCTGAAGCTTCAAAAATCTATAGATAATAAATCGGTTGACTTTTTAAAGTATAAGGAGGACACTGAGGCATGACTGTTTCACCTCTCCTTCCTGCCCAAACCCATACGGGAGCCGTGACACTGCGGGTCCGGGATCTGCCCCGCCTGAGCGAGTTTTACAGCACCCTGCTGGGCCTCACGCCGATGGCCGCATCAGACCAGAGCACCCCAGACCAGGTGACGCTGGGCGCACACGGCACGCCTCTGCTGCATCTGGAAGGCGACCCCAGCCTGCCCACCGCGCCTGTTTCTCGCCCCGGTTTGTACCACACCGCATTTTTGCTGCCCACCCGCGCCGATCTGGGGCGCTGGCTGCGCCATGCCGCAGGCCTGGGACTGCGCCTGGGCACGGGCGATCATCTGGTCAGCGAGGCCATCTATCTGAACGACCCCGAGGGCAACGGCATCGAGGTTTACCGGGACCGCAACCGCGACGCCTGGACCTGGCAAGACGGGCAGGTACAGATGGACACCAAAGCCGTGGACGTAGAAGACCTGCTGGCCGCCGCAGGAGATACGGTCTTTGAGGGCGCACCCGCCGGAACTGCCGTAGGGCATGTTCACCTGAAGGTGGGCAACGCGGCGCAGGCTGCTCAGTTTTATGCCCAAACGCTGGGGCTGGACGTGGTGGCCGACATGGGCAGCGCGGCCTTCCTCTCCTGGGGTGGGTACCACCACCACATCGGCCTGAACGAGTGGCACTCACGCGGGCAGGGTGCGCCCAGCACGCCCGCTGCCGGACTAGGCGGCGTGGAGATTCTGACCCCTGACCTGAGCAGCCTCCGCACCCACCTGACTGGGCGGCCCGACGTGCAGGACGGCGGCGACGCCCTGACCCTGCATGATCCGTGGGGCAACCGCGTCACGGTGCGGCAACAGGCTCAGGCCTAAGCAACCTAAGCAAATCGCGCCCGGAGCGGCCCTTCACCTAAGCCAGAGCAGGCATCTCCTGTACCCGTCCGTTCTCTAGACTGCGGGTATGGGCGGCCTTCTGTTTCATTTTTCGCGCCTGCCACGCGCCGCCTACCTGCTCCGCGAAAGGCAGGTCCGGGCCGTGCTGGACGACCTCTTGCCCGCCACGCCTGCTGGCCCGCAGTGGCTTATTCCGCACTTTCACGCCGACAAGCCCGATTTTGGAGATCTGGACGTGCTGGTCAGCCGGGACGCCCTGACCGCGCCGTTTCTGGCCGAGTTCCGCGCCCGCCTGGGCATCACCCACACGCGGCAGGTAAAGGGCATCGAATCCCACGATTTTGGGGGCTTTCAGGTAGACCTGATGGCCACGCCGACCGCCGAACTCCGCACCCGCTTCGAATTTATGAGCTGGGGTGACCTGGGCAATATTCTGGGCCGAATGATGCGCCCTCTGGGGCTGAAATGGGGCGAAAGCGGCCTGCTGTACGTGTACCGCCGCCCGGATGAAGCCCATTATCTTCGTACCCATATCGTGAGCCTGAAGATTGACGATGTGCTGTGGGCCGCCGGGCTGGACGCCGCGCACTGGCACGCCGGATTTGCGAACGAGGCCGACATGTTCGGCTGGGCCGCAGGCGCATCCCGCTTCAGCCCCCGCCCGTACCTGGTGCCGGAAGGGGATTTTGGGCGGCGTCTTGTGGAACGGCCCGGCCTGCAACGGTTTGCCGATCATCTGGAACGGGCAGGCTGGGTGGCCCCCGCCGAACGAGAGCCGACTCAGCCGCCTGAGGTGGTGCTGAACCTGTTCCCTGATTCGGGTCTGGCTGCCTTTTTGCAGGCCGAGGCTGCCGCTGCGGGGCGTGACCGGGTGCGGCGCAGCAAATTCAGTGGCCGTCTGGTGATGGCCCTTCGGCCCGAACTGAGCGGGAAGACGTTGGGGGCTTTTATGCAGGCCTTCACGGTCAGCCCGGATTTCTGGGAATGGGTGGACGGGGCCACGCCCGCCGAAGTTCAGGCGCGCATTCTGGCCGCCCCTCTCCCGCTACACTCGCCTGCATGACTGGTTCTTCTGAGCAACATTCCGGGCGCGTGCATGTGGGCGCAGCCGAAGCCCTTCCC
>JAQBPF010000402.1 GCA_028287665.1 Deinococcus sp.
CCGAGTTGGGTCTGCTCACCTCTCCAGCCTCATCCTGAACAGGTGCTCCCGAAAGCCGTACAGTAAAGCTTGGTGGAAGCCCGGTGGAAGCCCGGTGGCCACGAAGCTGCCCGGCGCTGTGAATTCAAATGCATAACCCCTAATTTCATGCATCCAAACCTATGACTCTACATCTATGCAACGAAACCCTATGACTGCTCCCAGCGCTCCCATCTGGACGGCCCCGCAACGCTGGACGCTGGCGGCCACCGTGCTGGGATCGACGATGGCCTTCCTGGACGGTTCTGTGGTGAATGTGGCGCTGAGCGCGCTGCAACAGGAGTTTGGCGCAAACCTGGCGGCCGTCGGCTGGGTCGCCAACGCCTACACGCTGATGCTGGCGGCGCTGATTCTGGTGGGCGGCGCACTGGGCGACCTCTACGGGCGCAAACGCATTTTTGGCCTGGGCGTGGGCCTGTTCGCGGCAGCGTCTTTGCTGTGCGGTCTCGCGCCTCACCTGGGCATCCTGATCGGGGCGCGGGTGCTTCAGGGCATCGGCGGGGCCCTGCTGATTCCGGGCAGCCTGGCCCTGATCAACGGTGTGTTTCCTCAGCAGAGGCGTGGGCAGGCCATTGGCCTCTGGTCGGCCATGACCAGCATGGTGATGATCTTTGGGCCAGCGTTGGGCGGCGTGCTGGTGGACACGGCCTCGTGGCGTTGGGTCTTTTTGCTGAATCTGCCGCTGGCCGCGTTGGTGCTGCTGGCCCTGCCCCGCGTGCCCGAATCGCGGGATGAAACGCGCCGGGGGACTCCGCCCGATCTGGTCGGATCGCTGCTGGCGGTGGCTGGCCTGGGGGCATTGACTTACGGCCTGATCGCAGCGGGCGAACGTGGCTGGAACGGTGCGGCCCTTGGGCTGACGCTGGCGGGAATGCTGGGCCTGACCCTGTTCGTGGTCTGGGAAGCCCGCTCGCGCTCGCCTATGCTGCCGCTGTCTTTGTTTCGTTCGGCGGGCTTTGCGGGCACCAACCTGCTGACCTTTTTGCTGTACGGCGCGTTGGGGTCGGCACTGTTTTTCCTGCCCCTGGTGCTCATTGGCGCCCTGGGCTTCAGCGCCACGGCTGCCGGAAGTGCGTTGTTGCCGCTGTCGCTGCTGCTGGCAGGCCTGTCGGGCGTGTTCGGCGCGCTGGCCGACCGTACCGGGCCGCGCCTGCCCCTCACGGTGGGGCCGATCCTGGCGGGCGTGGGCTTTGCGCTGCTGGCCCGCATTGGCGTCGGTGCGCCGTACTGGACCACCATTTTGCCCGCGATGGTGGTGCTGGGCTTGGGCATGGCCATCACGGTTGCGCCGCTGACCACGGCGGTCATGGGGTCGGTGGGAGCCAGCTATGCCGGAACCGCTTCGGGCGTCAACAATGCTGTGTCACGCGCTGCTGGGCTGCTGATGCTGGCGCTGTTCACCCTGCTCACGCTGGGCAGTTTCGGGCGCTCGCTGGACACCCGGCTGGTGGGGGCTGCCCTGCCTGTGGCCGCCCGGCAAAGCATGGTGGCGCAGAGTGCCCAACTGGCGCGGGTTCCGGTGCCCAGCAGTCTGAATCCAGCGCAGGCCGCCGCTGCGCAGCAGGCCGTCAAGCTGGCTTTCGTGGACAGTTTCCGGCAGGTGGCGCTGTGGTCTGCCCTGTTGGCGGTGCTGGCTGGTCTGGTCGGCTGGATCAGCCTCAATCCCAAACGCGCCCACGCGCGGCCCGCCGATCAACCCGGCTCTGTCTGATCAGACCACCCCTGGGCTCAAGCTCAACAACTCTACCGGAATGATCCTTCGTCTGGCCGCAAGACCTGATCCTGGGTCACGATCATCGGCGGCTCGGGTTCTGGCGGGGCGTAAGGTCGGCTGATGGCCTGATAGCCCCGGCTGCCGATGTAATACGCCTCGATCAGGGCTTTGGCCAGGGCCGCCAACGGCACCGAAATGAACAGCCCCGGAATGCCGAACAATCCCACACCGAAGGTCACGGCCAAGACCACGGCCAACGACGACAGGTTGGTGTTCTGGCCGATCACTCTGGGCGAGATGACATGCACCGACAGTTGATCGGCCAGAAAAAAGACCAGCAGCACCAGCAGCACCTTGAGGCCGCCCAAGGGTACGGCCAGCAGCAGCGCGGGCACCAGCGCCACCCACACCCCCAGATACGGCACGATGTAAAACAGCGCTCCCACGAAGCCGATGCCCAGCGCCGCTGGATGCCCCATCAGGGTCAGGCCGATGCCCACCAGAACCCCGAAAGACAGCGTGACCAACACCTGTCCCCGGAAATAACCCCCCACCGCATGGCCCACATGCCCGCTGACATCGGCGGCCAACGATTGAAAGCGCCGGGGCAACAGCCGCAGCAGCGAAGGCCCGATCTGTGGATACACCGCCATCATGTAAATGCTGATGATGGTGGTCAGGGCCACCTGCCCCAACAGTCCCACCGCGCCCAACAGGCCGCCTATCAGCACGCCGCTGGGAGAAAACACCTCGCCCAGCACGGCCCCCAGATTGGTCGAAAGGTTATGTGAGATGTCGTCGAGCCAGACCTCGACCTGCTGCTGCACCCCTGCCCAGGCTGGGCGCTTTTCAGCCAACTGGCTCAGCCACGCACTGAAGGTATCGGCCAGACTGGGCAGGGCCTGTACCAGCGACGACACTTGATTGAACACCACACCCAGCAATGGGCTGATGGCCGTAAATATCCCCACCACCACCAACAACAGCAGCGTGATGCCCAGAGGCCGCTTGACCCCGGAGTGTTCAAGCCGCTGCAAAATCGGCTGAACGAGGTAGGCAATCAGGTAAGCCGCCAGCGTTGCAATCAGCACCGTTTTGAGTCGGCGGTAGAGCCACAACAGGGCAAGACCCACCAGGACATAGACAAGCAACCGGAACCAGGCCGACTTCCAGAGGGTGCCCAGCGTGCTGGGTGGAGCGACAGGAACTGGGGTGGGCGGTGGAAAAGATGAAGACATTTGGTTTCCTTCGGGGCTGAAACACTGGAATTAAACGCGACTTTACAATAGAGCAGCAGTCAGGGCAGGGGGTGAACGACGCCCAATACAGCTGAGAACAGACAAGGCTCATTGCTGCACAACTGGCAGCGCTGACTTTTTTCTGAGTTCAGGGATATAAAAGCGCTGCTCTGGTGCGTTCAGCGACAGCGTTCGCCTTGAAACGCAGAGCACTTGCTTCCTTACTGGACT